>JBAZOP010000083.1 GCA_041648665.1 bacterium
GGGAGGTTTCCCCGCGGGATCACTAACTATGAATATCGCGACCCTGACAAACCCTGCCTTTCACCCGAAGAGGTGGCGGAGATCGCAGCATCAATGTCCATGGATCAATTCGGATCTTTCTGGCCTGACTGCTCTGACTGGATGCACCTTACGTACGATCAGAAAGCGCTCTGCGAGAAGATCGGCTGCTCGAAGGCGGACTGGCCGAGCGGGCCATACGGATCTCCTGAGCATGAGCTGGCGCTGCAGTGCGTAAGCGGCTTCAACTGCCCGTCCGGCCCGGGGGGCATGTTCGGGCTGACGGAGGGGCAAAGAAAGGCTTGCGAGGAGTACGAGGCCTGGGTGAATAAAAACAAGAAGACGATTGAGTTGCAGGGCGCGCCGCGCTACCTCTGCAAGTGGACGCATGATCCTACTTGGCGCAAGGAAGGCGTGGAGGTGCCGAAGAATATACATAAGACGAAATACGGCGTGCATCCTTCCGAGAATTGGGAGTGGGATCCGCCGAGGAGATACGGGACATGGTCGCCCGAGCAGTCTTATTCGACGGACGGGGATACGATAACTTTCATCACGGACAACGAGTTCGATGGGCCGCTGCCGGTGAACAGGTCCGCATACGCCCCTGACGGCGACTATCGATGGGGAAAGCCGTCGATAGAGCGCGTGACCTTCATCGTGACCGACTCCTGCCCAGTCGCTCCGCTGGCGGACGGCGATACCATCGTTGTCAAGCGCATCGGCACTGCGTCCCTGGATGTCGCTCTCGATCATCCCGACGCTCCGATCACCGATTTCAAAGTCGGGTTCACATACGAAGGTATGAATCTTGAATGCGATAAGGATGATGTGGATGGGGAATGCCCTGCTGAGGATTATCAGATGCAATTATTGTTCATGGACTCGGCGGCCATGGCGATGAAAGAAGGCGGACACGATGCTTATTCGAGTTGGCTCGAAAATGTCGGCGTCTGGGCGCGATTCTTTCTTTTGGACCTGGAATGGGCCGGTGATAATGAAACGGATGTTGTAATATCCGACAGGGCCGACGAGAGCAATGTGACAGTGCCGAACAACAAGGATGTAGCGGGTATCGATCTGCGTCTTTTTACAGGGTGGGATTGGAGATTGGAGCAAAAATTGGGGGACGGCGTGGTCGGCTGGCATGAGTATACGAAATACGGCGATATGGACATAAGGCATATCTACATAACCAACCGCTATTGGCAGGCGCAATATGATGACGCCAGGGCAGGAGACATCTTCAATAAGGATGTGGGGGACGCTGAGCGCATGCTCTCCGACTTGGAGGGATGGGAGGATATGAACAATAAGGCGGCACCCTTCGGTTTCTACAAACGCGACGTCATACCCGGCAAATTCATGCACTGAGGTCTATATGAACATCAATGTGCTGATCTCAAAGGCGCCCTCCTGGGCGCCTTTTTTTCGGATGTTTGCAGACTGTTGCAAAGCCCGGCGGGGCATGACAGTATGCGCCCCATGTCGAAGAAGCCGGTGAAGAAGGTCAATGCTAAGGTTAAGATCAAGGCCAAGGCCCGGCCCAAATCCAAGGTGAAACCTGCAAAAGTCTCCGTTGATTTCGAGGGAATGCCGGTGAAGCAGATCGCGGCTCTGATAAGCGACCACCTTGCGCAGGCTGGCTACGACCCCGTGCTGACCGGCCGAGGGTGCGCGGCCGCCTACATAGGGGCCAAGCTCAGGGCCGACGCCCTCGATTTCGTGCTCACCGAGCACGAGGTGCCTGAACTCGCGGACGCGATGAAGGCCATCGGTTTCTCGCGCACCGGGATCTATACGTTCGAGAGCCGAAAGTGCCCTGTGGACGTGATCTTCTCGCCCCCGCCGCTCGCCGTCGGAGACGACCTCGTGAAAGAAATCGCCACGATGAAGATAAAGGGATGCAAGGTGAGGCTCCTCAACCCCACCGACTGCGTGCGCCAACGGCTCGCCATGTACTATCGCTGGGGCGACAGAGAGGCGTTCGAGGACGCCGTGGAGATGGCGCAGAGCTACGAGATCGACATGGAGCTGGTGAAGAAGTGGTCCGATTGGGAGTGGTGCGGCGATGGATATGGGGAGTTTGTGCGGGAACTGACGGAGAGAAAAAAACAATGAACGACACCAAGCAAAAGGAGATAATCATGGAAAAAGTGCTCAAGTACATAAAGGAAAACGAGAAGAACCACCTGGACCAGATGTTCGACTGCGTGCGCATGGAAACGATCTCGGCGCTGCCGGAGAAGGAGCCGGAGATCCGCAAGTGCGGCGAGTGGCTCGTGAAGAAACTCAAGTCCATAGGCTTCGACAACGCCTCTCTCAAGGAGACCGGCGGGTTTCCGGCGGTCTACGGCGAGTGGCTCAAGGCAGGCAAGGACAAACCCACGATCATGGTCTACGGACACTACGACGTGCAGCCGGTCGACCCGATCGACAAGTGGAAGACCCCTCCGTTCGAGCCCACGATCAAGGGCGACTACGTCTACGGAAGGGGCACCTGCGACGACAAGACGCAGTTGCTCACCCACGTCTTCGCGATCGAATCGATCATGAAGACCGAGGGTAAGCTCCCGGTGAACATCAAGTTCTTCCTCGAGAGCGAGGAGGAGGGCGGCAGCGGCAGCACGCCCAAGTTCGTGGAGGAGCACAAGGACCTGCTGGCCTGCGACGCGGTCTCCCTCTCCGATACTTCGTGGCCTTCACCGGAACTGCCTACCATCATCTACGCATTGCGAGGCATTGCCTACTTCCAGGTGAAGGTGTGCGGCCCGAACCGCGACCTGCACTCCGGCGTCTACGGCGGCAAGGTCCAGAACCCGCTTACGGCCATGGCGCGCATAATCGCGAAGCTGCACGATGACGACGGCCGTATCGCGATCCCGGGCATATACGACGACGTGCTGCCGCTCACCGATGCGGAGCGCAAGGAGTTCGCAAAGGTGAGCGAACCCGACGCTGCCTTGATGAAGGACCTGGGCGTGAATGCGCTCTGGGGTGAGAAAGGCTACACCGCTACCGAGCGCAACTGGGCGAGGCCGGCGCTGGACGTCAACGGCATCTGGGGCGGCTACATGGCCGAGGGCTCCAAAACCGTCATTGCCTCGGAGGGGGGCTTCAAGATCAGCATGAGGCTCGTGGCCAACCAGAAGATCGAGCGCGTGCGCAAATTGCTTTCGGACTACATCAACAAGATCTGCCCGCCGGGAGCGACCGCAGAGGTCACCTTCATGCACGGCGGCGAACCGGTAATGGTCCCCATCGACAATCCGTTCATCGGCTGCGCCAAGGAAGCGGTCGAAAAGGCCTTCGGCAAGAGGCCGGTGCTGGTGCGCGAGGGCGCGTCCGTGCCTATCACCGCGACCTTCCTCTCCGCGCTCAAGGCGCCTTCGATCTTCATGGGCTTCGGCCTCGTGGACGACGACATCCACTCGCCCAACGAGAAATTCAAACTGAGCCACTTCTACAAGGGCATAGTGGCCTGCGCGCATTTCTACGAGAGCGCCGCTTCCGTGAAGGTCAAGTGAGGCGATGACCCAGGGGGACGTCAATCGAGAATATTACGCGAGCAAGTCGCCGGGCCGCACCGACTATTGGCGGCTGATGGCTGCGCCGCGATTCCGCATGAGGACCTTCCTCGGTCTGCTCGCGGACGTCAGGCCGGAGAGCATCGTGGAGCTCGGCTGCGGCAGCGGTCTTTTGCTCGAAGAGATCAAAAAGACCTTTCCTGCCGCCCGCCTCTGCGGCATGGATTTCTCCGAGAGCCTGATCGAGTCCGACAGGGTTGCCGACCCCTCCATCGACTGGAGGGTGGCGGACCTCGATGATGAGCGCGAATTTCCCCACGGCGTGGCCGCATCCTTCGATGCGGTGATCGCCTCGGAGATCATCGAGCATCTGGATCATCCTCAAGCGCTGCTCCACAACGCATTGCAGCTGGCCAAGCCGGGCGGCGGGGTGCTCATGCTATCGACCCAGAGCGGGAAGGTATATGAGACCGAGAGGTCGGTGGGCCACAAGCGGCACTTTTCCGCGGCCGAGATGCGGGATGCGCTCGCCTCTTCCGGCTGGGAACCGATCCGCGTCTGGAACGCCGGTTTCCCTTTTCACGATATGGCCAAGTTTTTCGCGAACATCTCGCCTGAGCGCACGATGCGCGCATATAGCGAAAGGCCTTACGCTGCTTCGCAGCGGCTGGTCTGCGCGATACTCAGGGCGGCGTACATGTTAAATTCGAAAACCAGGGGCGCACAGCTCTTCGCGATCGCCCGGAGGGCATAGGCGGGAAGGCATGATAAAAGGGACGGAGAAACAATTCGGCTACGAGTGGGAATTCTACAATGAGATTATCCCTCTGCACGAGCGCCAGTTCGAACAGTGGATACAGCCCGTGCCGCTATCCTTCTTTCGCGGCAAGCGATTCCTCGATGCGGGCTGCGGCATCGGCCGCAACAGCCTCTGGCCGCTCAAGGCCGGCGCCGCCTCGGGCTACGCGTTCGACTACGATCCGCGGACCGTGGGCGTTGCGAAGGAAAATCTCAAAGAGTATCCCAACTGCGGCGTGGGCTTCGAGTCTATCTACGATATCGCCTATGAGAGCGAATTCGACGCGGCATTCTGCATCGGGGTGATCCATCATCTGGCGCAGCCCAGGGAGGCGGTGGAGAGGCTCGTTCGCGCGCTCAAGCCCGGCGGCACCCTCATCATCTGGGTCTATGCGCGCGAGGGAAACGAGCGCTATCTCGCGTTCGAGGAGCCGCTCAGGAAATATTTCACGTCGAGGGTGCATCCATGCATCACCAGGTACATCTCCATCATCCTCACGGCCTTGCTCAAGACATACCTGGCTTTGCCCAGCCCCAATCCATATCTTCGCGAGCTCAAGGAGCGTTCCTTCAGGCACGTGGAGGCCATGGTCTTCGATCAGCTCATCCCCCGCATCTCGCGCTACTTCACGCAGGATGAGGTGAGGGCGCTCATAGAGGGACTGCCGATCAGGATCCGGCACCTCACGCACACCAATGCGATGTCCTGGACGCTCGTCGCGGAGAAGTTGTAAAAAATAGAGATAGACCCCCTTTTTCTTGCTATCGGTCTTCAAAATAGCTAATTTGACCCATCTTTTCTGCTGTTTTCAGTCTTTTTTTATGCGAGGATGGCGGAACTGGCAGACGCGCCAGACTTAGGATCTGGTGGAGAAATCCATGGGGGTTCAAATCCCCCTCCTCGCACATTAACACACCTGATTGCAGGGGGTTCCGATGAAAGAGAAGACGGATAAGACGGACAAACCGGAAATGGTCGAGGTCATCGACTCCATCCGCCGCTCGCTCGCCATCCATGTCTCCGCTGCGGCGGTGGACAAGGCGTTTGGCGAGGCGCTGGAGAAGGTGGGGCAAGAGGCCAAACTCCCCGGCTTTCGCAAGGGCAAGGTGCCGGAAAGCGTGGTGATGCAGAAGTTCGGCCACGAGGTCGAGGCCGAGGCCCTGCAGATCGCGATCCGTTCGAGCTATCCGGACGCCCTGAAGGAATCCGGCGTAATACCGCTCTCCGATCCTCGCGTCGAGGGCGCGGGCAAGTTTGAGAAGGGCAAGCCGTTCGAGTACAAGGCCGTCGTCGAGATATATCCTGACGTGAAGGTGAAAAAATACGACGGTCTCTCCCTCACGACTGAGAAGATCGAGGTGACGGACGAGGACGTGGAGGCCGAGCTCAGGGGCCTCCAGCGACAGATGACGCAGCTCGAGCCCAACCCCTCCGGCGCGATCGGCGAGGGCATGGTCGCCATGATCGATTTCAAGGGCACTGCCGGCGGAAAGGTTTTCGAGGGGAGCCAGGCCGAGAATTACGTGGTGGATTTCGGCGCAGGCCACCTGCTCGAGCAGTTCGAATCCCAGATCGTGGGCATGAAGGCGGGCGAGGAACGAAACATCTCGTTCCACTATCCGACCGATTTCTTCAGGCGCGAGATCGCGGGCAAGAAGGGCGAGTTCAACGTGAAGGTGAAGGAGGTCCGCCGCAAGGTCGTGCCGAAGCTGGACGACGATTTCGCCAAGGAGCTTGGCGACCACAAGACCCTGGGGGACGTGCGGGTCGAGATAAAGAGGCGCATCGCGGAGTATCGCGAGGGCATGGCGCAGGCCGCGCTTCGCGAGCAGGCGATCCGCGCGATCATCTCGGAGCACAAGGACCTCGCGGTCCCCACCGCGCTCATCGACGCCGAGCTGGGCAACATGCTCGAGCAGCTCAAACGCAACGCGCAGTCGCGCGGCCAGAAGTTCGACGCCTCCAAAATCGATTCGCGCGAGTTCGTGAAGCACAACATCAAGGAGGCCACGGACAGGGCTCGCGGCTACATGCTCACGAGGGCCATATCTGAGGCAGAGAAACTCAGCGTATCTGAGGAGGAGATGGAGGAGAGGATCAAGCGCATGGCCTCTGATTCGCGCAACCAGTTGGCGAAGGTTAAGGAATATCTAAATAAGAACAATATGATAGAGAGTCTTCGCTCCCAAATCCTCTTCGAGAAAACCCTTGATTTAGTGGTGAGCAAGGCTAAGATCAAAACGGAAAAGCCAAAAAAAGAGAAAAAATAACGATTTTTGACGAATTTTTCAGAAAAATGAGGGGATATGATCAAAAATGAACTGATCCCAATGGTTATTGAACAGAGCCAACGGGGGGAACGCGCCTATGACATATACTCCCGGCTCCTCAAGGATCGTATAATATTCCTCGGGTCGCCTATAAACGATGAGATAGCCAATGTGATCATCGCCCAGCTGCTCTTCCTGGAATCAGAGGACCCTGACAAGGACATACACCTCTACGTGAACTCGCCGGGCGGGAGCGTCACCGCGGGTCTCGCGATCTACGACACCATACAATATGTGCGCCCCGAGATCTCCACGCTCTGCATGGGCCAGGCCGCCAGCATGGGCGCGCTCCTTCTGGCTGCCGGCGCCAAGGGAAAACGGTTCGCGCTTCCCAACTCCAGGATCATGATCCACCAGCCCATGGGCGGCTTTCAGGGGCAGGCCTCGGACATCGCGATCCACGCCAGGGAGATCCTGCGCGTGCGCGAGGACGTGAACAAGATACTGGCCAAGCACACGGGCCGGGATATCAAGAAGGTGGAGACGGACACGGACCGCGACTACTTCATGACGTGCCAGGAGGCGAAGGACTACGGGCTGATCGACGAGATTGTGACCTACAGGCCGGCTAAGGTAGAGGCCGTCGAGGTGAAAAAATGATCAAACCGCCAATCGAAGATCCGGTGAACCTCTGTTGCTCGTTCTGCGGCAAGAGCCAGCGCGAGGTGAGGAAGCTCATCGCGGGCCCGACCGTCTACATCTGTGACGAGTGCATCGAGCTGTGCAACGACATCATCGCCGAGGAGAACGTGCGCACGCGCACCGGCGAGCGCATCGGCGTGCCTAAGCCCTCTGAGATCAAGGACGTGCTCGACGGCTACGTGATCGGTCAGGACCACGCGAAGAAGGTGCTCTCGGTCGCGGTCCACAACCATTACAAGCGGATCGAATCGCGCGTGCGCAAACAGTCCGATGACGTCGAGATAGAGAAATCCAACATTCTGCTCATCGGCCCCACCGGCACGGGAAAGACGCTGCTGGCGCAGACGCTGGCCAGGCTCCTCAAGGTTCCGTTCGCCATAGCGGATGCGACGACCTTGACCGAGGCGGGTTATGTCGGCGAGGACGTCGAGAACATCATCCTCTACCTCCTGCAGTCCGCGGACTTCGATCGCGCGCGCGCGGAACGAGGCATCGTCTACATCGACGAGATAGACAAGATCAGCCGCAAGTCCGAGAACCCCTCGATCACGCGCGACGTCTCGGGCGAGGGGGTGCAGCAGGCGCTGCTCAAGATCATGGAGGGGACTGTGGCCTCGGTCCCGCCCAAGGGGGGACGAAAGCATCCGCAGCAGGAGTTCATCCCGGTCGACACGAGCGACATACTCTTCATCTGCGGCGGCACCTTCGTGGGCCTCGAGGACATAGTCGAGCGCAGGATAGGCCAGAAGAAGATGGGTTTCGGAGCCGAGATCAAGGGCAAGACCGACAAGCGGATCGGCGAGCTCCTGAAGGACGTGCAGGTCGAGGACCTGATCAAGTACGGAATGATACCCGAATTCCTGGGCAGGGTGCCGGTGCTCGCCACGCTCGACGAGTTGGACGAGGGGGCGCTGGTCAGGGTGCTCACCGAGCCCAAGAACGCGCTGTCGAAGCAATACCAGAGGCTCTTCGAGATGGAGAAGGTGAAGCTCGAGTTCAATAAGAGCGCGCTTGAGGCGATCGCCAAGGAGGCGGTGCGCCGGAAGTCGGGCGCCAGGGGCCTGCGCGCGATACTCGAATCGGTGATGCTGGAGATCATGTACGACGTCCCGTCCAAGGAAAACATACGCGAGGTTCACATCGACGCGGACGTGATACTCAAGAAGAAACCCCCGCTCGTGGTCTATGACAGCGAGAAGAAGGCGGAAGGAGCGTAAAAGATGAGCGACGAGATGCATCAGAACCACGAGATGGGCGAGCGCACGCTCGTCCCGCTGCTTCCCCTCAGGGACATAGTGGTGTTCCCGCACATGGTCGTGCCGCTGTTCGTGGGCAGGGAGAAGTCCATCGCGGCCCTCGAGGAGGCGATGAACAAGGAGAAGGACATCCTCCTCTCGGCGCAGATCAACCCCAAGACCAACGACCCGAAGCCCGAGGACATATTCAAGATCGGGACGCTGGCCTCCATAATACAGCTGCTCAGACTCCCCGACGGCACCGTGAAGGTCCTGGTGGAGGGCAAGAGGCGGGCGCGCATCGCCCAGTATGTGAGCAGCCCCAACTTCTTCATGGTCGAGGCCGAGCCTCTGGGCGAGGGCGAGGACGTGGGCGTGGAGGTGGAGGCGCTGATGCGCGGCGTCAAATCTACGTTCGAGCAATACGTGAAGCTCAACAAGCGCATTCCCCCTGAGATGCTGGCGTCGGTTTCCACCATCGACGATGCATCTAGGCTCGCGGACACCATAGTCGCCCACCTCACGCTCAAGCTCCCGGACAAGCAGAGCATACTCGAGATCGTCTCCGCCGGAGAGAGGCTCGAGAAGCTCATGAGCCTGATGCAGTCCGAGATCGAGATACTGCAGGTCGAGCGCCGCATACGCTCGCGCGTCAAGAAGCAGATGGAGAAGACGCAGCGCGAGTACTACCTCAACGAGCAGATGCAGGCGATACAGAAGGAGCTGGGGGAGCGCGACGACTTCAAGAACGAGATACAGGAGCTGGAGGAGAAGGCGAAGAAGAAGAAGTTCTCCGCCGAGGCCGCCGATCGCGTACAGAAGGAGATAAAGAAACTCAAGATGATGAGCCCGATGTCCGCCGAGGCCACGGTCGTGCGCAACTACATCGACTGGGCGCTGGCGCTCCCGTGGAACGAAAACACCAAGGACAAGCTCGACATCAAGGAGGCGGAGGTCATCCTCAACGAGGATCACTACGGGCTGGAGCAGCCGAAGGAGCGCATACTCGAGTATCTGGCGGTCCGCTCGCTGGTGGACAAGATGAAGGGTCCGATACTCTGCTTCGTGGGCCCCCCGGGAGTCGGCAAGACCTCGCTCGGCCGCTCGATCGCCCGCTCCATGGGCCGCAAGTTCATACGCGTGAGCCTGGGCGGAGTGCGCGACGAGGCCGAGATCCGCGGGCACCGCAGGACCTACATAGGCGCGCTCCCCGGAAAGGTGCTGCAGAGCATGAAGAAGGCCGGCTCCTCCAATCCGGTCTTCCTGCTCGACGAGATCGACAAGATGAGCATGGACTTCCGCGGCGATCCCTCCGCGGCCCTGCTCGAGGTGCTGGACCCGGAGCAGAACAGCTCCTTCAACGACCACTACATGGACCTGGACTTCGATCTCTCCAACGTCATGTTCATCACCACGGCGAACACCCTTCCTGCGATCCCGGCGCCGCTGCAGGACCGCATGGAGATAATACGCCTCCCCGGATACACCGAGCTCGAGAAACTCAAGATCGCGCAGCTGTACCTCATCAAGAAACAGCGCGAGGCCAACGGCCTCACCGAGAAGAACATCAACTTCACCGAGGCCGCGATCAAGCTCGTCATCCGTCGCTACACCAGGGAAGCCGGCGTGAGAAACTTAGAGCGCGAGATCGCCTCCATATGCCGCAAGGTGGCGCGCGACGTGGTCAAGTCCGGCAACCGCGACAAGAAGATCAACATCACCCAAAAAAGTGCAGCAGTTCCTGGGCGTGCCGAAGTTTCACTTCGGCCTGGCCGAGGAGATGGACCAGGTTGGGATCGCGACCGGGCTGGCCTGGACCGAGGTCGGCGGCGAGCTGCTCACGACAGAGGTCTCGGTCATGCCTGGCAGGGGAAAGCTCATCGTCACCGGCAAGCTCGGCGACGTGATGCAGGAGTCTGCGCAGGCCGCCATGAGCTACGTGCGATCGCGGGCCGAGGATCTTGGGCTGGGCCGCGACTTCTACAGCAAGCTCGACATACACGTCCATCTCCCCGAGGGCGCGATACCGAAGGATGGGCCGTCCGCCGGCATCACCATGGCTACGGCGATCTCGTCGGCGCTGCTCAAGATCCCCTCGCGCAAGGACGTGGCCATGACCGGCGAGATAACCCTGCGCGGCAGGGTGCTGCCGATCGGCGGCCTGAAGGAGAAGCTGCTCGCCGCCCACAGGGGCAAGATAAAGACGATCATCATCCCGAAGGAGAACGAGAAGGACTTGAAGGAGATACCGGCCAAGATCCTGAAAGAGATCGACGTCGTCACGGTGGAGCACATGGACGAGGTCCTCAAATTCGCCCTCAAGCTGGACGATCCGGAAAGCCTGTTCAAACGAGGAGGTTCTTCCAAGGGGATGCTCAAGATCAAGCAGAGATCCCATGCCCATCCCGAGGTTGAGATCGAGGAGGAGGCTGAGGCCGAGATCGGGATCAAGACCCACTGAAGTCAGCCCGCATATGGACAAGAGACTAATCGTCAATGCCGACGACTTCGGCATGACCATCGACGTCAGCCGCGGCATCATCGCCTCGGCCAGCGCAGGCCTTGTGCGCTCCACAAGCGTCATGGCCAACACGCCTGATTTTGGAAGCTCGCTTTCCGAGCTCGAATCATCGGGCGTTCCTCTGGATGTGGGGCTGCACGCGAACCTCACGTGGGGTAGGCCGGTCTCGGATCCGACGGAGATTCCGTCGCTGGTCGATTCAAACGGTATTTTCCTGCCGAGGGCAAGGTTGCTCGCGAAATCGATGGTGAAGGCCCTTTCGCCGGAGGAGGCGTACCGCGAGATATGGGCCCAGTGCGCGAAGCTCGCCTCGCGCAGGAAGAGCATCAGCCACATCGACGGACATCACCACGTGCACGCCTTCCCGGGCGTCGCCGCCGCGGCGGAGAGGGTGGCGCGTGAATTCAGGATTCCGTATGTGCGCGCGCCGAGGGAGGGATCATGGTCTCCCTGGAGGCGCAACGCGGTGCGAAGGCTGGCCGTCTTCATGCTCGCCGCCTCCTCTCCGCGGTACTGGAGCGCGAGGGGTTTCAGGACTTCGGATCACTTCGGCGGATTTTCTCTCGGCTCGTGCCCCGATCTCAAGCGGAGGTGGATCGATACGTTGAAGATGATCCCCGAGGGCCTCTGCGAGATCATGGTCCATCCGGGCTATTGCAGCTGCAAACTCGATTCCTACAGCGAAAGGCGCACGGAAGAGATACCGATCCTCACGGACCTCGATCTCATGCGCGAGATAACGGAGCAGGGAATCAAGCTGGAGTCCCCATCCTCGGTCCTGTGACTCGTCAATATATATCCCTTATCGCATAGACGCGTCGGTGGGTCGCGGCGTGATATGTGCGGCTGGAGACCTCGAGCGAGAGCCCCAGCGCGCCGAGCTGGATGCCCAGCACCATCGCCAACAGCGCGAACATCAGGTTCCCCAGGTGCTCCGTTATTATCAGGTCGTCGAAGTAATAGAGGATGCTGATGATCAGGGCCACCGTGAATCCGATCGTGAAGAGGACGAGGCCGATCAGCCCGAAGAAGTGCAGGGGTCTTGCGATGTAGCTGATCATGAACTTCACCGTGAGAAGGTCCATCAGCACCCTGAAGGTGCGCGACAGGCCGTAGTTGGACTTGCCCTTCTGCCTCTCGATGTTCTTGATCGGGACCTCGGCTATGGATACGCCCTTCCAGCTGACCAGCGCCGGGATGAAACGGTGGAGCTCCCCGTAGAGGTCCACGTCCTCGAGCACCTCGCGGCGGTAGGCCTTGAAGACGCTGCCGAAATCGTGCAGGCTCACCCCCGAGAGCCAGGCCATGAGTTTGTTCGCGATCAGCGAGGGCAATCTCCTCAGAAAGAAACTGTCCACCCTCTCTTTGCGCCAGGAGCTTGCCACGTCGTAGCCCTCGTCTATCTTCGCCAGCAGGAGCGGTATGTCCTCGGGGAAGTGCTGCAGGTCGCCGTCCATCGTGATCACGATTTCCCCGGACGAGCGTTCTATGCCGGCTGCGAGCCCCGCGGTCTGTCCGAAGCTGCGCCTCAACCTTATTATGGTGAGATTGGGGTCCGTCTTCTGCGCCTGGCGCGCGAGTTCGAAGGTCCGGTCCTTGCTGCCGTCGTCCACGAATATGATTTCGTAGCTGCGGCCCAGGCCGTCCATGACCTTCTTGAGGCGCGCGTGCAGCTCGGAGACGTTATCCTCCTCGTTGTAGAGGGGGATAACGATCGAGGTCTTGAGTTTTTTCTCCTCCATGTCAGTTTCTCCTCTTCCTCAAATAGATATCGGCCCCATCCATGCTCGACTCGAGCTCGTAATTCTGCCTTACGAAATCCGACAGCGCGGGATAGCCGCTGATCG
>JBAZOP010000084.1 GCA_041648665.1 bacterium
AAGGGAGAGGCTTATGAGAGCATTATATATGATGGCGGCGGCGGTCGCTGTTTTGATCATCTCAGCGAGCGCGTATTCCTCCGCAGTCCTCGTGGACGCGAAGGGCGAGGTGGGGGTGAAGCAGGGAGGCAAGGAGACCAAGGCGATCATCGGCGCCGAGCTTGCCGATGGCGCGATCGTCACGGTCGGCAAGGATGCCAGGGCCTCAGTGCTCTGCGAGAGCGGCTCGCTCGACGAGGTGTCGGCCGGCCGGAGCTATACCGTGGGCGCCCCCTCCGAGGGCAAATCGACGAGCCTCGGCGCCGGCATCACGATCGCCATGAAAGAGATAGCCTCCGCCGGCAAAGGTCCGACGGTGCACGGCATGGTGAAGAAGGTGGAGGGGCCTCATGCGCTCAAGATCGACTTCGACAAGCTGGGCGGCCAGGGGCTGATTGCCCTCTATCCCTCCGGGACCGCGGTCAGGCTTTCTCCGAGCATAGATTTCAAGTGGAGCGAGCCGATCGGTAAGGACTGGGTGAAGCCCGCGCTCGTGGTCATGGACATGTCGGGGAGACGGCTGGGATCGATCCTGCTCTCGGCAGGCGCAACCAATGTGGGCGTATGCCCGTGTAAGTTTGGGCTCGCAAAGGGTCGGGAGTACAAATGGTTCCTGGCTGCGAGCGACAAATCCGAGAAGAGCAGGACGCCTGGATTCAAATTCCAGACGCTCTCCGACAACGACGAGCGCAGGCTCGATGCCGATCTTGCGAAGATCTCTTCGCTCAATCTCACGGAGGAGGGGAAGGCGCTGCTCGATGCGCAGCTCTATTTCAGCTACGGGTTGTATGATGAGGCGGCGAAAGGGCTTGCTCCGTTCTACGCCAAGTCCCAGTCACCGTTCGCGAAGAACCTTCTGCATCTTTGTTATATGAGGATGGGGAGGGTGGCTGAGGCCAAAAAATACGAGTAGATTGCCTGACAGGACCCGAAGCCAGTAATTATCTTCCGATTTCTTTTTCAAAGTCTGTTTTCTTTTTTTTGTCCAGCATGTGTTCGATCTTGCGGGCGAGCGAGCGCAGGTGAAACGGTTTGGAGACGTAGTCGTCCGCGCCGTGGGCGAGCCCGTCTATGCGGTCCGACTGGTCGTCGCGGGCGGAGACGATGAGGACTAGTATGTCCTGCATGGCAGGGTCTGACTTGATGAGCTTGCACAGCTCGATGCCTGAGACCTTGGGCATCATGATATCTAAGAGGATGAGATCAGGCCTTTTCTCTGCTATGGAGTCCAGCGCCTGTTTGGCGTTATACGTGCTGACTACTTCATATCCTTCATTTTCAAGGAGTTTTCCCAACACGGCGTGGATTTCAGGCTCATCATCGACGACCAGAATTCGATGTGTTGTTCGCTTTATCTCCATGATATTATTCGTGTAATTGACTTTGATGGATGCAGTCAAGGGAAAAAGCGGGAGATTCGCGTTTTTCCGGAGCCGGCGGCGTATAAAATCAAAAAGTGCTTATTTAACATGTATTTTTCTTGCGGCTCTAAAGTCATTTCTTTAAAATCAGGCACAGATAATAAACCCGTCCATCAGTGGCGCACAATCGCCGGGGGCCGGGTTGACATGGGAGAATCGAACAGTTAGACGAAGAACTCCTAAACAAGAACCCAAGCGGAAATCAGGCCGGGAAAGGGGGTGCTCTCTCCGAATGGCCGCTCCGCGGGAAGATACATAACCTACGTACGACATCTGTGCTCGGCAGTATATTCCGGAAGGGGGGAATGATCCCTCCTCCTCGGAAGCGAAATCGATAAAGGAGAGAAACAACATGAAAAAATTATTTACTATAGCTCTGGCGCTGGGTCTCTTCGCGTTTATCGCGACGAGCGCCTCTGCACAAGAGAAGTACGTAGCCGGCGGCTTTGAGATGGCCGGTCACGTGATGGCCGGCGGCGGCTATCAGCACAACAACAACAAGGCAGTGACCTACTTCACCACGGATGGTGATATCGGTTACTTCGCCGGCCCGATGGGCAAGTACCTGGGTCAGGTCCCGGGTGCCAGCACTGACCACTTCTCGTTCTTCGTTGACGAGGTGGAGTTGGACATCATGAAGAGCTTCGGCGAGAACGTAAGGCTGCGCGCTGATCTAGACTTTGCGCGTGCGGCATCCGGCGGCGCCTTCACGATGGCTGCGTTCACGCTCGAACAGGCTTATGCCACGGCCAATATTCCGGTCGGCAACGGCATCGAGTTCCTGCTCGGTCGTTTCAACACCCCGATCGGCTTCGAGGCTGTCGATGTCATCGACAACGACACGATCTCCAAGTCGGTGATCTCCACCGGCCTTCGTTCTTCGAACACGACCGGTATGAAGATCTATTACGCGTTCAGCGACCTGGTTGACTTCCATTTCTACGTGGTCAACACGCTGACGCAGGACAGCGACGTCAAGATCAACGACGTCCCGTCCTTCGGTCTCCGCCTGGGCTTCAACTGGGGCGAAGAGGGTTCAGAGAGCACGTTCGGCATCAGCGGTCAGTTCGGTCCGGAAACGCGCGTCAGCAACAAGCACTTCACGTACCTGGGCGACCTGGATCTGAGCTGGTGGATCACCGAGGCGTTCAACCTGGGCCTCGAAGGTATCTTCCGTCGCGACAACGCGTTCGGCGGCAGCAACACCGAGTATATGGGCGGCTTGCTCAACCTGAAGTACGTGTTCAGCGATGTGTGGGATGGAACGCTCCGCTTTGCATACGCGAAGCAGTTTGATCCGTCCAACCTCGCAGTCGCGACCTTCTGGACGAACCTGACGGGCGCTGAGCAGTCGATCTATCAGATCAACCTCGCGGTCAATTACGCGATCGCCGACGGCGCGAAGCTGCGCGTCGAGCCGAGGTTTGATATCGTCAATCCGGCGGGCGGCGGCAACACCGAGTACGTATTCGGCGGCGCGCTGGCCTTCGGCTATGAGTTCTAAGTCGAACTCGTAGGAAGTTAAGCGGTAATTGGAAGCCCCGAGAGAAATCTCGGGGCTTCTTTTTTATCTTATTTGTTCTTTATTATGTCGCTAAGGATTTCACGAAGGAGATTCGAGGGTTTTTTCCAGGCGCGGAGCGAAAACGGGACGATGCAGCCGCAGCGGTCGCAGTCGGCCCCTGGGCCGATCACGCACGGCTTCTTCACGTTGCCCCATGCGTCGAACGCGGCGCCGTTTTGCACAAAGACGCAGTTCGAGCCCACGCAGCTGTGCCGGTTCTCCTCCAACATGAGATCGAAAGTGCCAGGAGGACCGCCGATGAAATCGCCATAGGTCTTCCTTAGAGAATTGAGCTTCTTGATCAGCTCGCGTCTCTCCGGGAAGGTGATCCACATCTTCTCTTCAACGCCCTTGACCGGCGTCATGAAGTCGAAGAGCACGTGGCGTATGTGCGGAATCTCCCTAAGCTCCGCGAGTATTCGATCTATGGATTCAGCGTTGCTTCTGCTCAGGCAGCAGGCGGCCGCGATGTTGAGATCCTTGCAGCGCGGGTCGCGTATGTTCTTCATTATCCTGTCGTAGCATCCCTGGCCCCGGATCCCGTCGTGCTGCTCGCGCGTGCCGTCGATCGAGATGTGGAATTCGACCTCAGGCCAGTCCGGGAGCGGCATCGTGCCGTTTGTGACCACGCGGTTTGCCCTGAAGAATCTGCGGCCTTTCTCTATCAGCTCGCGGCGAAGCAGGGGTTCGCCACCCACCCACGTGCATGAGAAGAAGGCTGCCTTTCCGGACTGCATCTTCTCTATGCGCGAGAGCCATTCCTCCACGGAGAGCTCCGGCCCTTTCTCCTGATCGTATGAGAAGTAATAACAGTGGCGGCAACGCAGGTTGCACTTGTTAGTGACGTCTATGGAGCAGAAGGTGTTCTTCGGAAGCGGAACTACTGTGAGAGCGAGCTTTGGCAGGATTTTCCCGCGCCAGAACCTGTGTTTGGGTTTATTCGACATAGTGGCCCTGCTCTCTAACGCGCCAAGTGGCTGATTGGCAAGGAAAATTCATTAGCCGCACTTGACATAAGGGCGCAAATGATGCACCAATTCTCAGCTTAAAACCCTTAATAATTCAAGCAATTAGAATGTTCTCGACGATATGAAGACCATTGCAGACATAAATCCGATCTGGATCACCCTGGGTCCCTTGCTCGCCATCAACGTGATCCTGCTCGTCTCCTACCTCGTGTTTCAGTTTTGGGGACGAAAGAGGCTCACCCGCACGTTCGAGGGGACGAAGAACGATCCATCGAAGTTTCTCTCCAGCGGTACGAGGATGTGGTGGTTCTGGACCACGGACCCGATCGTGCGCCTGTTCGTGAAACTCAAGATGGGACCTAACACAATAACCGCGATCGGTTTCCTGATCTCCTGCATGGCCGCTTATCTCTTCGCGTCCGGATGGCTCGGGTACGCTGGCTGGATGATGATATTCGGCGCGACGTTCGACATGTTCGACGGAAGGGTGGCGCGCATGACCGGGCGCACTTCCCGCTCCGGAGCGTACTTCGACGCGGTGATGGATCGCTTCGGCGAGGGCGCGTGCTACATGGGGCTCGCCTACTTCTTCAGGAGCTCGTTCATGCTGCCGGTGACGATTGCGGCGATGATCGGCTCGCAGATGGTTAGCTACACCAGGGCGCGCGGCGAGGGCATAGGCATAGACTGTAAGATCGGCATGATGCAGAGGCCCGAGCGGATCGTCTCTCTGGGCGTGGCCGCGGCCTTCGACCCGATCATGACCATGGCCCTGCACAGGTGGTGGGCGCAGCCCGCTCCGGTGCTCATGATCGCGGCGCTCTGCTTCATAGCGGGCATGACGATCTTCACGGCCGTGCAGCGCATGATTTACATCATGAATGCGCTGGACAGCCAGGACCGGAAGGGAAAGGAATCCATTCCGCAGCTGATCACGAAGCTCTCCACGCCTAAAGGGCGCGAGGAGTTGTGGGAGAAGTATGGGGCGAAGCGCGATGAGGGCAGCGCGGCGTTGACGTCGACACGAGGTGGGGATGAAGACGAAGCCGGCGAAGAGAGAAGAAGGCGACAAGCTCCTTGACGAGGCGGTCGAGGTGTTCATCCAGGGCGCCGGCAAGGTTTCGAGCGCGCTGCTGGGTATGATAAACCGCGTCGGCGGCCAGATCTACGCGCTGCTCTTCCTCTCCGAGGAGCCTCTCTCGTTGGACGAGATAGGCGAGAGGCTGGGCGTCTCGAAGAGCAACATCTCCATCAACATACGCATGCTTGAAGAGTACAGCCTGGTGCGGAAGGTGTGGGTGAAGGGCTCGCGCAAGGATTACTACGCTGCCGAGCGCACTTATCCCAAAAAGGTGATCTCCGATTTCCTCACGAAGATCATGGGCACGCTGACCGACGCGATCACCACCATCGAGCGCACGCGCGCAAAAGTGACGGAGGCGAAGGTCTCGCTGCCGAAGGAGAACAGGGCGCGCGCGGAGTTCCTGCTCGGTCAGGTGGAGCTGATAGGGCTCTTCTACTACGCTGCCAACAAGTTCTTCGAGGACTTCTTCTCCGGCAAGCCGATCAACGTGGAGCTGCTGCAGAGGCTGATCTTAAATCCGGAGAACCTCCAGAGGGGCAGAAGCAAAAATTCCTGATTTTATCTGAGCGGTCTCAGAACAGATAACCGAACGTGAGATGGAAATGGCCGATGGATTCGCCTGGCTTGCGGTCTATCTTGAATCCGTAGTCCGCGCGGATCGGTCCGACTGGAGTGTTGTAGCGCAGCCCCATCCCGGCCGACTTGCGGACCGTGGAAGACCATCCGACGTCCGAGAATTCGTTGGTCAAACTGCCCATGTCGTAGAAGCCTGCGAAGCTTAGGTTCTTGAAGAGCAGAAACCTCAGCTCTTCGTTGAAGATCCAACGCGCCCTGGAACCTGTGGCCTTGCCGGCCGCGTCCACCGGGCCGAGCGATTGGTATGAGAATCCGCGAACGGTGTCGTCGCCACCCATGAAGAGCAGCTCGTTGGTAGGCACGCTGACGTTGCGTCCGATCGTTAGGATGCGGTCGAGTCTGAGCGTGGTGGAGAAGACGATCCTGGACCAGAACCCGTAATCGAACTCGCCCTTGACCTTGAAACGGAAGAAATTCGCATCGTCGCCGCCGATCTCATTGAAGATGTCCACTCCGGCTATGGTGTAGACGCCCTTGGTTGGGAACGAGAAACTGTCGCGCGAGTCGTAGCTCTGGGTCAGCGATATCTTGGAGATGGTGTTGTCGCGGAGACTGTCCGCGTCCGCCGCGACCGAATCGCCTTCGACGAAGTAGTTTCGATCCAGCTCCCACTGGAAGAAGAAGCCGAGGCGGCGGAGTTTCCTTGCCCAGCCCAGTGTGCCGGCCACCTGGGTATAGGCGTACGAAGGGGCCTTGTAGTATTGAATCCACGCGCCGCTGGTCATCTCGACGCTGCTGCCAAAGAAGCGCGGGTCGTACCAACCGATCTCGGCCCTGGAGAGGTTGACTCCAGCCATGAGCTTCAGGGTGTTGGTCTTGGCCCATCCGAACGAGTTGATGTTCCTGAAGATCATCTGACCGGTGAGCGATTGGTCGGTGGAGTAGTTGATGCCGAGGTCGAGCATGAAGGGTTTCTGTTCCTCGACTCTGACCTTCACGTGCACCACGTCTCGCTTTTCGGCGACGCCTATGGTCTCTACGCTGACGTAGGAGAACGGGCCCAGCCTGCGTATGTTGAGCTGGCTGTCGATGAGCTTCTTCTCGCTGAAGGGATCGCCTTCCTTCAGCGCCATTGCTCCCATTATGGCATTTTGGCTGGTGAGGACGTCTCCGACGATCAGCACCTGGCCTATTCTCACCAGCGGCCCTTCGCGCACGTCGTATGTGATGGTGGCTTCATGGGCCTGGCTTACGGTGTACTGCTGGCCCACCTCGGCGTAAGGGTGTCCGTTGTTGCGATAGAATGAGAGGAGGCGAAGCCTGTCCTCCTCCAGCCCTGGTTCGTTGAGCGGGTCTCCTCGCTTGATCTTGAGCGCCTTGATGAGCTTCTCCGGTGGGAAGGACTCGCTGCCGGCGAAATCGATCTCGCCGACCAGGGTCTTTGGCCCCTGTTCGATGGGGATGGTAACGTTCAGGGCGAATCCTTGCTCGGTCGGCTTCACCTCCCACTCGCCGACCGTCGAATCCAGATACCCGTCGCGCGCCAGCGCCTTGGCGATGGCTTTGTCGTCGTTGATCACGTATTCGGGGAAATAGGTGCCGCGCCGGCCCAGCGCCATTCGCTTGTTCTTCATCTCCTCTGCGAGTTTTTTAGATCGGACGTCCTTGGCGCCGACGAATCGCAGCTCCTTGATCCTCCTGGGAGCGCCGGGCTCGATCGCGAACTCGATGAGCAGGGAATCGTCGGCTAGCTGGGATTTTTTCCACTCCACTTTTGCATCCGGATATCCCCTCTCCCCCATGAACTTCTTTATGGATGCGGCGCTGGCCTCCATCTCGTAGTCGTCCACCGACTCGAACTTGAAGATGGTGAGCTGTTTCCTGAGCCGCTTCCGGCTGGCATGGGGCGCCCCAGTGAACTTGATCTTGACCCTGGGGCCTTCGCTGACCTTGAGGAGAAGATCTACGCTGCCAGATTCAAAATCGATGTCTTTCTTCGCGACCTTGATTCTGGCTTTGGGATATCCGTGGTCGTGATAGGCGTTCACGAGTTTTTCGATCGACGCCCGGAGCCTCTGCTCGGAAAAGGGCTTCCATGTGTTGAGTGAGGAGCTGAACCTGCTGTCGGGAAATGCGCTGTTACCCTCCACCTCCACGTTGCGGTATCTCAGGGTGACGCCGTTCTTTATGTGCAGGGTGACGTCGATGCCGCTTACCTCCGGGTTCTCTTCCTGCTCGATATAGACCTCGGTGCCGACGTAGCCCTGTCTGGCGTAGAACTCCTTTATCCTGCCGACCTGTTCATCCACTCGCTGGGGAGTATAGATGTCGCCCGCATGCAGGGTCAGATATTTGCGGACCTTGTTCTCCACGAAGGGGTAGTTGCCGGATATCTCTATGGACGAGACCACCGTCGCCTCCTTGAGCCGGTAGTCGATGGTTACGCCGTCCGGGTCCTTAGATGGACTCACGTTTATCTCGTCGAAGACGCCCCAGTCGCGCAGGTATCTGACGGAGCGGTCGAGCTCCGCCAGCGAGAATTCGTCGCCTGAGGTTATCGCTATGACGTCGCGGACCTTCTCCTCCGATATTCTCTTGAGTCCGTTGATCTCTACGGAGGACACAGGGTCGGCAAACGCCATGCGCGATATCAGGCACAGCGCCAGCGCAGCCATGGAAATCTTTTGCAGCTTCCCCCTCACCGCAGCTCTCCCCCCTATCTCATCCTGAATCTCAAAATACCGCTCAGCTCGTAGTTCGAGTCGGTCGAATTAGATCCCTTAAGCAGCAGGTTGTCGGTGATCTGATATTCCGCCGAGAAGGTCTGGACCGCGTTGTCGGTTCCGATGTCCGTGGCGAAACTCACGCTCAACCTGTCCGACAGCTTCTTGCCGACGTTGAGCCTGGATATGCCCTGCGCCGCCGTATCAGGAACTTCGAACCTGAAGACGTCGAGCCTGGTGAATTTGGCGATCGGCCTCTCTATGACGCTCGTGATCGACTGTGCTACCATGGCCGCCGAGAGCCCCTCGCTCTGTATGGCGATGCGCTCCTGTTCGGTCATCCCGAAGAGTATGAGCGAGACCACGTCGCGCTTCTCCAGCGGACCGGTGGGCGATGTGGCGGTGAGATCGAGCGCCAGGTTGTCGATGGGGCCGTGAAGGATTAGGTTCACGCTGTAGACGTCGATCTCCTTCTCTGCATAGACCTCGAGATACGGCGAGTCGACGTCCCCCCTGAACTCCATGAAGCCCTTGCTGACATCGAAATTAAGTCCGAGGTAATGCAGTTCGCCGCTGTCGGCGTTTATCGATCCCGCGACGACGGGTTTGGACCTAGTCCCCGATAGCGATATGTTCATGCCGAGCCAGATGTCGCCAACGTTGTTACGGATCTCCATGTCTCCGCTGTTTCTGACCGAGAGGGCGAGCCTTGGGTCGAAATCGAGTTTTTGCACTTCTTTTCGCGAACGCATCTTCTTCTCGCCGGTCAGCGCGTCGATGATGTTGAAATCTTTCGTGTATTTTCCGTCGAGCACCGTCATGTCGCCCGAGAGCAGCGGGTTCGGGAACCTGCCTGTGAGTGAGATGTCCCCCTCGAACTCCAGCATCAGGTATCCGTCCTCGGAGCGCCAGACCATGCCCCTTGCGGCCAGCGCCAGATCCGACTGGGCCGGCTTGAAGTTCTGATGATCGAGATAGCCGGAGAGGCTCATGGATCCGTCGCCCATTTTCGCCTGGAGCGAGTCGAAACGAACGCGTGAGCCGTCGAACCTGAGCGCCCCGGTGACGCTCTCGAGGCCGACGCGCGGGTTTCTGAGCAGCACGTTGTTGTCTTTGAATTCGATGCTGCCGAAAAATCTGGGGTCGTTCGTCGTGCCGCGCACCGAAAGATCGACGCCGAGTAGCCCCGACCCCCTGTAGAGCGAAGGGGTGAGCAGCGACAGCGCCGATACGTCCACCGTGCCATCCACCGAGAGGTCTATCGGCCCCCCTGATGTGAGCCTCCCCTTTGCGCCCAGCCTTTCTCCCCCTGAGCCGGTCCATGAGAGTTCAGCGAAGCTCCATGTGTGCGGGTCGTACGCGTAGGTCCCGTCGATGAGAAGCCCTTTTATCGGCTCACCGTGCAGCCGCATCCTGCCGGGCGATAGCTCTGCTGCCAGCGCGCCTTCGATCTTGCGGACCTGTTCCCCGTGCAGGCCCGCCTCGATGTCGAGGAACTCAAGCCTGCGGCGTGTGATGTCAACGGTGGCGGCCGCGCGTTCGAACGGGATTTCGTGCCAGCTGCCGTTTGTGATCGAAGCCCTGGCCTTGCCGGTGAAATCGGTGTGCGGCCCTGTGAGCTCGATTGCGCCGTTTCCCACCCCCTTGAGCCCGAACGCCTCCATGGATCTGTCCAGGGGCATGTCATGCATTTCGGATGAGAGATCTATGTGCTTACGCCTTTTGCCGTCCGCCATTTTTTCGCCGAATTTGACGGTGAGGTCGGAGCTGCCGGTCATGCGCTCCGCGGTGAATACGTCGTTGTGCATGACTAGCTCGTCGTAGGTGATGTCGAGCTCCGTCAGAACTCGGTCCGCCATGATGGGTATCCATCCGCCCTCGAAGGTCTCTCCGCGGATCTCGACGTGGACCTGCTTGCCCCATCCGGTGAGTTTCACCTCGCAATCGCTCCGTCCGAAGATCTTCTTGAGATGCGGGTTGCTGAACTTGGTGAAGAGGTGCTCGACGGGAAAATTAGAGCCGCTTGCCTCCAGGTCCATCGACTTCGCCCCAACGTCGATCGAGCCTGAGAATGCGACGACGTCGCTGCCTGCCGTGGCGCTGCCGGAAGAGAATCGTATCGACCCGTCTTTCCATGTGAGATTGGAATTTACCGAGACCGGCTGATCCGGCGACGCCTTGAAGCGGTATGTGAGCGAGGCGCTGCCTGCGCCTTCAGACTCCAGAGGCTTGTATCCTTTGCCCGCCAGCTTGACGCTGCCGGAGAGCTCTCCTGCGGTATCGAATATCTGAGACTCTTTCCCAAGGTACGGGAGCGATACGGGCTTGGGGATATCGATGTCCAGGGCAAAATCCTGTGTTTCGATGTCGGAGTTCAGCTTTCCCTTGAGCTCCCTCCCCTCGATGAGCAGTGATAAGTCGCTGAGCTCTATCCTGTCGTCGTCGAATGATATCTCCGCGTCGAGTTCTTCGGCGGCGATCGCCGTCGTAACGATGTCGCGCACCGAGACGTTCCCGCTGAACGCGTTGACATAGGGGAACCTTCGTTGCCAGCGTTCTAGCCTGGTCGACGTCTTGAGCGACGCGAATCCGGCGGAGAACAGCTGCTTTTCTCCCTTGTCCAGCTTCACGCCGTCCGCGCGTGCGGCGAACCTGGCATCGCCGAGCATGCTGGGGACGAGGGCCGCGTGGACCTCGTCGAGCATGAGCCTCTTGTCGTCACCGATGTTCACGTTCACGCCGGATGCGGAAGCGTCGATGAGCTCGATGTGCTTGAGGAGCAGGAGCTTGGCCGTATTGAAGCGTTTTTTCGCGGGCTTTGTCTTCTGTTCCGGCGATGCCGGGAGGTCTATCATTACGTCGTTGAGGCGGAGTTCGTCTATCACCAGCTTGCCGCGCGCCAATCCCAATAGGGCGTACTCAAGGGTGACGTTTCCTATTATGGCGCGCCGGCCGCTCATTTTGTCTGCAAGCGAGAGCGAGGTCAGAGAGATCTCGCCCCTGATCGGTTTCCATTGAAACGACCCAACTTCTATCCTGAGCCTGCCTGCGGCGTTGGCGACGGCGAGCGCGTGCGCCAGCACCTCAGGCCTGTTGACGAGCCAGGAGGCGCCGGCCAGGAAACCAAACAACAGCGCCATGACGCCGATGAATCTGCGAAACCGGTGCGTCTTTCTGATCGTCATCAGCTCTCCGCTGAATTAAGCATTGCGCTTCGCGGCAAGCGCGGCCAAGAGCTTCTGGATGACGCCCCCGAAGCTGCCGTTGGACATCACGAGCATCACGTCCCCGCTTTCCGCGCCCCGCACCGCGAACTCGACTATGTGATCCACGTCCTCTATGTGATGCGCGTCCGTCCCCTTGCGCATGAGCTCTGCGGCCACCGCGTGAGAATCGAATCTCTCCTCGGCTGGAATCGTCATGGGTTTGTACGGGCTCGCGAGTATAACCTTGTCGGCCGATGAGAGGGCTTCGGTGAATTGCCTCTGAAAGATATTGCGGCGCGACGTGTTGGACCTCGGCTCGAAGATGGCCCAGATGCGCGAGGTGGGGAAACGCTCTCTGATCCCGGCTATGGTTTTTGCGACGGCGGTAGGATGATGCGCAAAATCATCGATCACTGAGACGCCGCCGACTTCGCCGGCCAGCTCCTGCCTCCGTTTAACTCCCTTGAAGGATGCCAGGCCCTTCACCAGATTGCGCGGCTGTATGCCTGATTCCAACAACGTGACTAACACGCCTATCGCGTTCTGAAGGTTGTATTCACCCCACATCGGCAAGAGGTAATCGAATCCGAGAAGTGAAAAACGCGTCCCCTCTTCCGAGACCTCGATTTTTTCCGGCCTGTAGTCCGCCTCGCCTGATGCGGCGTACGTGACTATGCGGGCCTGCGCTTTGAAGGCCGCTTTCATGGCGAGCGCGTCTTGGGCGTTGGCGACCACGATGCCGTCCGGGGGCACGAGCTGCGCGAGCCTCTCGAAGGAGGAGTATATCTGATCGACGTCGCGGTAGATGTCGGCGTGGTCGAACTCTATGGATGTTATCATCAGAGCCTGCGGCATGTAGTGCCAGAACTTCGGCCCCTTGTCGAAGAAGGCCGAGTCGTATTCGTCGCCCTCGACTACGAAGAAATGGCCGTGCCCGAGCGAGTAGCTCTTGCCGAAATTCTGCCCCACGCCGCCTATCAGAAATCCCGGCGACTCCCCTGCGGCTTCGAGCAGCCAGGCGGCCATATTGGAGGAGGTCGTCTTGCCGTGCGTGCCTGCGATCACTATCGGAGTCCTGCCGGCGAGGAAGAGCGATGCCAGCGCCGACGGCATGGAGTGGTACGGTATGTTGCGCCGCAACACCTCCTGGGCCTCGGGGTTGTCCTTGCGGATCACGTTGCCGATGATCGCGAGCTGCGGGGCCGCGGTGTCGATGTTCTCGGGTCTGTAGCCGTTGAAGGGCTTTATGCCGAGCGCG
>JBAZOP010000085.1 GCA_041648665.1 bacterium
AGATCAGTTTGGAAGACATATTCTATGACAGGA
This sequence comes from bacterium, assembly GCA_041648665.1. NCBI lineage: Bacteria > bacterium. The sequence goes on from JBAZOP010000085.1 coordinate 34, forward strand.
CCGGCCTGGCCTTCCTGGACTTTGCTGATCGCGGCCTTGTCATGAGTTACTGGGATGCCATCGATGAACTCAATGATGTCTGCTGCCATGCCGGCCCTGAGGCGGTTCCAGTGCTGATCAAGCTATCGAAGGACGGTAATCCCATCGTGCGCAAATGGGCTGACTATGCGCTGGGCAAGATCAGCCGCGAAACTCCCAAGTCCATCTATACACCTGTTTGTCTGTGACTGATCTCGATGACGATAATGACAAGGCGTGCGCGGCAGACTTCGTATATGATGCGATAGGGCCCGACGCGCCCAACGAAGTTTCCCAGACGCAACTCGACGAACTGGGGCTGGCCCTCAAGAAATAACGCTCTTACTTTCACGAAGGCGTAAGCAGGAAGCCGGCCTTCTTGCACAGAAACGCTGCACCCTTTACACGTCCATACTTCTGCCATATGGACCGAGGCGGAAAGGGGGCACTATGGCAAAGAAAATCGTGGCGATCGAGGGGAGCTACAGGAGGGGATGCATAACCGAGCAGATGGTGGACGCGATCCTCGCTGCGGCTGCAAAGCGCGGGGCAGAGACGGAAAAGATCGTGCTGCTAGATAAGAGGATCGAGTTCTGCAAGAACTGCCGCACGTGCACGCAGGATAAAAACGACATCAAGCGCGGCAGGTGCGTGATCCAGGACGACATGCAGGGGATACTCGACAGCATCGACGCTGCGGACGCCATCGTGCTCGCCGCGCCCGTCAACTTCAGCAACACCACAGCCATCATGAAGCGCTTCATCGAGCGCCTGATCTGCTACACATACTGGCCCTGGGGCAAGATGATACCCGTCAACCGCACGAAGGACAGCGGGAAGAAGGCGCTGCTCTTCACCTCCAGCGGCGCGCCCGCGATCATCAACCGCATCATCATGCCGGCCCCTCTCAAGGCGCTGAAGATCGCATCCGACGTGATGGGCGTGCGAAACAAGAAGACCATCTACATGGGCCGCGCAGGCGAGGTGCAGGGCCAGACGCTCACCGCAGGTCAGCTCAAAGACGCCGCCTTCTCCGCCGCATGGTTGCTCGATTGAATTTTACGATACGTATTCCAGCGCACGACGCTTGTGTTCCTTTAGGGCCTTGATGATGTCCTGCTGGATGATGTGGTACGCTTCGAGCGACATTTTATCGTTGTGCCTGGCCTCCCAGATCAGCTTCTCTCCGACCTCCCCGGCGAGGTTGATGAACTCCTTCGCATCCATTCCATTGCCGTCGCTTCGATGCTCCAGGTGTTTGCCGTCGCCCAGCGGGTCGTGCAGATGCACGGTCAGCCCGCGCGCGATCACCGTGTCCTTGAGGTTTGCCATGCTCTGCTTGCTGGATGGATAGGTCCGAAGCTGGCCGGGGGAGACGAACAGGTGATGGATCTCTCCCATGATCTCTATGGGCCTGTGCATCTTTTTCTTTGCGTCGTCCCCGTGAATCATGATCTCGTAGTGGCCGTAATTCGCATTTATCGAGATGGTGTGCATCTCGTTCGGCCTCATCTTCTTGATCTTCGCTACTTCTTCGAAGAGTTGCTTCAGAAATTCCTTGTTCCTTTGGGTGCGTTTCATGGTTTTCTCCCCCCATGTCCGTAACCAATGTGAAAAAGAGCAATACGCATGCCAAACGTATGAAAATAGACATATTTCTAACATGTTGAATTTAGGGCAGATTGTTATGCGACACCAGGATAGGCTGGGGGCATGACTCTGTAATAATAGTCAAATGATTGACGATTGTGAAAAATATGAGGGGTTTATTGACGCTCTATGGTCTAAAAATCAAAACGGCCGGATCTTCTGTCCAGCCGTCCTGTTTGCGTATCTATATATATTATCGGCAGGGATGACCCTAAAGTTGCTAGTCTTCTTCAATTCAGTCAAAAAATCAGCATCCTCATCTGGACAACCCTGTTTTGACCTCAAAAAAATCGATTTTAAGTATTAAATTGGCTGGGAAACGCATCAAAATCTCGAAAAATCATGCTGAAATCAGCTTTCTGGTCCTTATCCAAATGGCCCCTCCGGCGATGAGACAGATCAATCCCGCTGCCATTACAGTGAGTTGGACGCCGAACGCCTTTGCCATGCCACCTGCCGCCAGGCTCCCGAACGGGAAGAGCCCCATGAAGGTTATGCTGTAGAGGCTCATCATCCTGCCTCTCATGTGGTCGGAGGTCGCGTGTTGCAGCAGCGTATTGATGCAGGAGAAGGAGAGGGTGAGGGTGAATCCCATTACGGCGAAGATCGCGAGCGCGACGTAGAAATTATGAACCAGGCCGAGCACGATCAGCACGATGGAGAAGATGAGCGCCGATTTCAAGGCGAGCGCGAGCAGCCCCCCGGACGAGCGGCGCCTGGCCAGTAGCATGGCGCTGATGAGCGAGCCTGCCCCGGAGGCCCCCATCATCCAGCCCAGCTCCACCGCGCCGCCGCCGAAGATCTTGTCCGCAAATACAGGCAAGAGGGTTGTGTACTGCATCCCGATCCCGGCCAGCGCTGCGACGAGCATCAGCGAATTGAGGACCGAGGGCTTGCGCCGGGCTTCGATCAGCCCCTCTTTTATCGATCTGAACATTCGTTCATGAGTGTGGCTGACGCTCATCATCTCTCTTCGCCTGATTAAGAGGAGGGCGCCGATCAGCGCGAGGAAGGTGACGGCGTTGAAGAGGAAGCAGATGCCCTCGCCCTTCCAAGCCACGATCCCGCCTGCGACCGTGGGGCCGAGCATCCTGGTCAGGTGGAACATCGCCGCCACGAGGGCGACTGCGTTGAGCAGGTCGCGCTTCCCTACCAGGTCTGTGACGAATGCCTGTCTGATCGGGATCTCGAACGCATACACGGAGCCCAGGAAGAAACCGAATACGATGACGTGCCACAGCTGTACTGCGCCCGTGAGCGTGAGCCACGCGAGAGCTAATGCCTGGAGCATGCAGAGCGCCTGCATCACGGTGAGGATGGTGAGCCTGTCATAGCGGTCGGCCACGAATCCTGCCGGAAGCCCGAGAAGGATACAGGGCACGTGGACCGCGAAATTGGCGATGCCCAGCCACATCGCCGATTCGGTGAGCCTCCAGATCAGCCAGGACACTGCGAGCAACTGCGACCAGGTTCCGATCAATGAGACGAGCTGGCCCCAGAAGAAGAGGGAGAAGTTGCGGTTTTTGAGCGTGCGGAACGCACCGCCTGTGATCGCAGGTTCCGGCATAGGGGCGGTTTGAGTGCTCATGGGCCGGAATCATTACCAGTTTTGCATCCGCTCGTCAGCCGATTTGTTCGGGGCTCGCGATTGACATAAGGGGGTGGCAGGGTTAGGGGAAAATTCCGATTATGATGAAGAGAGAGCTCAAGATAGTGGAGGAGGTCGTGGGCGGCGCATCGGCTGGGAAGGGCGCTGCGATTCCCATCCTCCAGGAGGTCCAGAGAAAGCTGGGCTGGCTTCCGGCCCAGGCCATCGAACGCGTGTCGGAGCTCATCGGCGTGCCGCCTGCGCAGCTCTACGGGGTCGCGACCTTCTACACCCAGTTCAGGCTCTCGCCGGTCGGGAAACACATCATAAAGGTCTGTCACGGAACTGCCTGCCACGTCGCCGGCGCGATCGGCATCTCTGAGTCGTTGGCAGAGGCTCTGGGCGTGGATGCCGAGGGCGGCACCACGGACGACAAGTTCTACACCATGGAGTCCGTCGCCTGCCTCGGCTGCTGCTCGCTGGCGCCGGTCGTCATGATAGACGACGAGGTGCACGCGAGCCTCACGCGTCCCAAGGCTGCAAAGGTCGTGGGAGACTTCAAAAGGCACGAGGGCAGGTGCGCCTGCGGCGACGAGTTCTCCAAAGGTATCAAGATAGCGAAGATCGATCTGGGGGATAAGGCGATCGAAAAAGTCGTGGTGGGCACCGGCAGCTGCGGCAACGCAAGCGGTGCGCTCGGCGTGCTGGCCATGTTCGAGGCCGCGGCAAAGAGTCTGGGGCTCGGCTATGAGACCCGCGAGACCGGCTGCATAGGCATGTGCCATCGCGAGCCGCTGGTCGAGCTCGTGGCGCGCGATGGCACGCGCACCCTCTACGGAAACGTGGGCGCCGCCGCCGCAAAGGAGATCATAGAGCAGCACGTGGGCCAGGGCAGGCCCGCGGCGAAATACGCGATCGACGTCAAGGCCGCAGGAAATCCCGAGCACGCCTTCTTCTCGAAGCAGAAGAGGATCGTGCTCGAGAACTGCGGCGAGATAGACCCTGAGAAGATCGAGGACTACGAGGCGCGCGAGGGGTACGCCGCGCTCAGGAAAATCCTCTCCGCCATTACGCCGGCGCAGGTCATAGAGGAGATCGCAGCCTCCGGCCTCCGCGGCCGCGGAGGCGCAGGGTTCTCCACCGGGCTCAAGTGGAAGTTCGCGCGCGCGGCGCAGGGGGCGGAGAAATACGTGATCTGCAACGCGGATGAGGGGGACCCCGGCGCGTTCATGGACCGCTCGGTGCTCGAGAGCGATCCGCACCGCGTGATCGAGGGGATGGTGATCGCCTCGTACGCAATCGGCGCGCAGCGCGGCTACATCTACTGCAGGGCAGAGTATCCGCTGGCGCTCAAGCGCCTGCGAATCGCGATAGATCAGGCGAGGAAGAAAAAATATCTCGGCGAAAGAATACTTGGGAGCGCGCATCGCTTCGATATCGAGATAAAAGAGGGCGCCGGCGCGTTCGTCTGCGGCGAGGAGACCGCGCTCATCGCCTCGATCGAAGGCAGGCGCGGCATGCCGCGCATCAGGCCGCCCTTCCCTGCGCAGTCCGGGCTGTGGGGCATGCCCACCAACATCAACAACGTCGAGACCCTGGCCAACGTCCCATGGATAATGAGGCGCGGCGCTGCTGCCTTTGCCTCTATGGGTACCGCCAAGAGCAAGGGCACCAAGGTGTTCGCACTCGCAGGGGACGTGAAGAGAGGCGGGTTGGTCGAGGTCCCGATGGGTATCACGCTGCGCGAGGTGGTCGAGGAGATCGGCGGGGGCACCAAGAGCGGAAAACCTGTGAAGGCCGTGCAGCTCGGCGGTCCGTCCGGCGGCTGCCTGCCCGCGAGGCTCATGGACACGATCGTGGACTACGACGCGGTCACGGCCACCGGCGCGATCATGGGCTCCGGCGGCATGGTGGTGATGGATCAGGATGCGTGCATGGTCGACATCGCGCGCTTCTTCATCGACTTCACGCAGAAGGAGTCATGCGGCAAGTGCACGTTCTGCCGCATCGGCACGCGCAGGATGCTCGAGATACTCACGCGCATCACCGAGGGCCAGGGGGCCGCGGGCGACCTGGAGCTTCTCAAGGAGCTCTGCGAAGGGGTGAAGGAGGCCAGCCTCTGCGGGCTCGGGCAGACCGCGCCCAACCCGGTGCTGACCACGATGCGCTATTTCCGGGAGGAGTACGAGGCGCATATCAAAGAGGGCCGATGCCCTGCGGGCAAATGCCGGGCGCTCATCGAGTTCTCTATCTCTGAGGAGTGCATCGGCTGCGGCGCGTGTATCAAGGTGTGTCCGGTCGACGCGATAACCGGCGAGAAGAAGAAGCTGCACGCGATAAACCGGGAGAAGTGCACCCGCTGCGGCGCGTGCAGGCAGGTATGCCCGGTCGATGCCGTGAAAGTGAAATGATGACCATCAAGATCAACATAGACGGCAGGGAGCTCGATGCGAATGAAGGCGAGACGATCCTCGCTGTGGCCCAGCGTGCGGGCATAAAGATTCCCACTCTCTGCCACCACCCCGAGCTTGCGCCCTACGGCTCCTGCTTCATCTGCGTGGTCGAGGTGGCCGGCGCGCCGAGGCTTCTGCCGTCATGCGCGACCCTGGTCTCAGAGGGCATGGTAGTGAGAACCGACTCAAAGCGCGTGCTCGCGTCGCGCAAACTCTGCATCGAGCTGATCCTCTCGGACCACGTGGGCGATTGCCGCGGCCCCTGCCAGGTGGAGTGCCCGGCCGGCATAGACATACCGGGCTTCATTTCGCTGCTCGCGCACAAAAGTGAGGAGGAGGCCATAAGGCTCATCAAGGAGGCGCTGCCATTTCCGGCGAGCCTGGGCCGCGTATGCCCAAGGCCATGCGAGACGCAGTGCAAGCGCGTCTGCGTCGACGACTCGGTCTCCATCTGTTTCCTCAAGCGCTACATCGCCGACCGGGATCTCGCGCGGCCGGATCCGTACGTGCCGCCGGCCGGACCGTCTACCGGTAAAAAAGTGGCGATCGTTGGCGCCGGACCGGCCGGGCTCTCGGCCGCGTTTTACTTAAGGCGCCAGGGGCACGAGATCACGGTCTTCGACGCGCACGACGAGGCCGGCGGCATGCTGCGCTACGGCATACCGGCATATCGCCTGCCGCGCGACGTGTTGGCGAAGGAGATCGACGTAATAAGAAAGATGGGCGTTGCGATCGAGTGCGGGAAGAGGTTCGGCCGCGACTTCACGATCGACTCCCTGACAAAGGACTTCGACGCGCTGTTCCTCGCCATCGGCGCGCAGAGCTCGTCGGCCATGCGCGTGGAGGGCGAGGGGGCCGCGCTGCCGGGCATCGATTTTCTGGAGAAGGTCGCGGAGGGGTTTGAGCTCGACATCGGTGACGACGTGGTGGTGGTCGGCGGCGGCAACACGGCGATAGACGCCGCGCGCACATCTCTTCGGTTGGGCGCAGGAAACGTCAGCATACTCTATCGCCGCACCCGCGAGGAGATGCCGGCCGACAGGGTCGAGATCGAGGCTGCGGAGCGGGAAGGGGTGAAGATCAGCTTCCTCGCTGCGCCTGTGAAGATGGCGCAACACGGCGGCGGAATCGAGCTCACCTGCATCAAGATGAAGCTGGGAGAGCCCGACGCCTCCGGCAGGCGCAGGCCGATTCCGATCGATGGCTCGGAATTCAAGTTGGAGGCCTCGACCGTCATCGCGGCGATAGGCCAGGGCGTGGACGCGGACTGCATAGACGAGACGAGCGAGATAAAGCTCACCAAGTGGAAGACGCTGGACGTGAACCCGGACACATTCGAGACGAGCCGTGCGGGCGTCTTCGCCGGCGGAGACTGCGCGACCGGAGCGGACATCGCTGTCACCGCGATAGCCGCCGGCCGCAAGGCAGCGGCCTCGATAGACGAATATCTCAGGGGCGAGAAAGTGGTTGGCGAGCCGAAGGCCTATCTCCACCTCATGGCGGAGAAGCCCGAGGACTCTCCTGAAGAAATAAAGCGTCTGATGCGCGAGAGGCCGGCAGGGCGCGAGGCTATGCCGGAGCTCCCTGCAAAGAAGCGCGCCAAGTCCTTCGACGAGGTCGAGATCGGTTTCACCGCGGAACAGGCGCGCAAGGAGGCGGAGCGGTGCCTCTCCTGCGGTTGCCGTTCCTACGACTCCTGCGCCATACGCACGCTGGCGCTCGACCTGGGCGCCGAACCTGCGCGCTTCGCAGGGGAGAAACGCCGTTTCTTCGTGGACGAGAGCCATCCCAAGATACGCTATGAGTCGCACAAGTGCATAATGTGCGGTTCTTGCATAAGGGTCTGCTCCGAGGTAAAGGGTCTCGACGCGCTGGGCTTCGTGGGCCGAGGCTTTTTTGCCGCAATGAAACCGGCGATGGAGAGGCCCTGGGACCTCTCGAGCTGCGACGCGTGCCTCAAGTGCGTGCCCATGTGCCCCACGGGGGCCATCTCCCTCAAGGTGACCGCGGCCGACGAGGCGAGGGCCAGATTCGAAGGCAAAAAGGACGCGTCCAAGGACGTGACGGACGAGACAAAGGAGAGAACATGACAAGGACATTCGATCACCTCTTCATCCTGGGCAGGCCTGCTGCGGGCAAATCCGAATTCATGGACTTCATGAAGAAGATCTCCGATGCGGAGCGCACCGATCGCTTTCACATAGGGAAGTTCATCGAGCTGGACGACTTCGTCTGGCTCTGGGAGAAATTCCGCGAGGACGACATCTGGGAGAAGGTTCTGGGCAAGAGGCTCTACTCCTCCCGCTACGAGGGCCAGTACAACATGGAGGACGCTCGCCTCTTCGACTTCCTCATAGAGAAGCTCAACCGCGAGGTGATCGAGCGCTATCTCCCGCGCGATGAGTTCTACGTCGAGCACACGCTCTTCATCGAGTTCGCGCGCGGCGGGGAGAAGCCGTATTTGGAAGCGCTCGCAGGCTTCGACCCGAGCGTCCTCGATCGCTCCGCGATCCTGCGCATAGAGGTCTCGCGCGACGAGAGCTTCCGCCGCAACGAGGCGCGCTATCGCGAGAAGCTCAAGCACACGGTCCTCGCGCACAAGTGCCCTGAACCCAACATGAAGCGCTTTTACAGCGAGGACGACTGGCCGCAGCTCACGAAAGGGAAGATGTCCGGGAAGATCGCGGTGGGCGGTGTGGAGGTCCCCTTCGTCACCATGAACAACGAGCCCGAATCGACCGATCCCAAGGTCCTGGGCCCCCGCTACGGCGATGCGCTGGCAATGCTATGGGAATTGTACTCGAACAACTCCAAGACCATCGCATGACTCTGTGCAACCATTTGATATAATTAAAGAACCCATCGCGATGGGTCGGTCCGGATATCCCGCAACTTTTCAGCGTTTGCTCCGATAATCAGGATGATGCGCTCATTCTTCACATCATTCATGCCCGTGTCCCTTGCGCCGGCCTATGCGTTCGCAGGCTCCGCGCCGCGGTTTTCTCCGGCCGGGCCCGTTGCGGGAGATCCTGTCGATGGATTTTCAATGGTCGACAAGCGCCCGCTCTTCAGCGCGCGAGCGCCTGAGTTGACGCATGCCTCTCTTTTTGCGCGCATCCCGGATAATCCGGATGATACCGTGGCGGTTCCGCCGCGCCTCGAAAAAGACATCGACACTGTGGACGCTGACTATGACCCGCTGTCCGACATAATGGATTTATGCTTCGATGCGGGCATGGTCAAAGCCGTCGACGTCCACACGGCGATGCTCGGCATGAGGATGTTCAAAGCCATCAGATTTGAGGACGCGGTCCTGGCGAGTCTGTTCCTGAAGAGAGAATGGATCATGAAGTTTGCAAAGAGGGAGCGCAACGCGATGAAAAGTATCTCCGCAACCCTCGAGTCCAGGGAGGCGGAGCTCGATCTGGTCAATGAGTCGCTCAAGAATATGGAACTCAATCTGGCCAAACAACAGCGCAGGCAGCGCGGGCCCATGTTGCAAAGGCTCAAGGCCGCTGCGACATCCCTCCTCCATCGGATCAACCCGGCTAAGGGGAAGGGCGAATCGCATCCTGCCGCGGAGCAAAAACGCCAGACGCTTGAACTCGCCTCCCTGGTCGGAGACATGAAGGAGAAAAGGGATAAGCTCGAAGCGGATATCGCCGGGATAAAGGTAGCCAAGGAGTGGCTGAGTTACACCGTGAACTCTGAGCTGGGTTTTATCTGTTTTACTCACAAAGGCTGCAAGGTCGCGGCTGCCCTCGATCGCATGAAGGGCGATCCCAGGATGAACGAAATGTCCATAGACGATTACCTCAAGATCATCTGATTCACTCGTATCTCAGCGCTTCGACGGGGTCTAGCTCGGAGGCCTTCTTGGCAGGCCACATGCCGAAGAAGAGCCCCACTGCCGCCGAAAAGATCGTCGATAGCGCGATGGAGAAGAGGGTGACTTTCACCGCCCAGCCTGCGAACAGGGCGAGGCCCATGGCGACGATGCCGCCGATCAGCACGCCGATCGCCCCGCCGCTCACCGTCATCACAATCGATTCTATGAGGAACTGCGCCATTATGTCGATCTTTCGGGCGCCGATCGCCTTTCTCAATCCGATCTCGCGGGTGCGCTCCGTGACCGACACGAGCATGATGTTCATGATCCCTATGCCGCCGACCAGGAGCGAGATCGCGGCTATTATCCCAAGGAGCGTGCTCATGGTCTTCATCGTTCCGCTGAGCATCTCCTGGATCTCGCTCATGTTGCGGATATGAAAGCTGTCTTCATCGTCCTGATAAAGTCTGTGCCGCTTCTTTATGATCTCTTCTATCCGTTCCTGAGCCAGGTCGACGGAGGAGGCGCTGGCGACCTCCACGTATATGCTGTCCAGGTAGTCCTTTCCGAAGAGGCGGTACATAGCGGTGGTGACGGGGACGTAGATGGTGTCGTCCTGGTCGCGCGGGCCCATGGAGCCCTTCTCCGGCAGGACGCCGATGACCGTGAAATTGATGCGGTTGATCTTCAGCGTAGTGCCTATCGGATCGGCGTTGCCGTAGAGCTTTTCGAGTATGGTGGTCCCGATGAGCGCCACCTTCGCTCGCTGGGCGAACTCCTCTCGTGTGAACCATCTTCCGACTTCGGGCATGGTCGCCCTTATCTCGCCGTAGTCGTATCCCACGCCCTCGATGCTCGTGTTCCAGTTCTCGTTGAGGTAGACCGCCTGTGCGCTTCCACTCACGAGGCCCGTGACCCTTTTGACCAGCGGCGACAGAGACTCGATCGCCTCGACGTCCTGGGGCGTGAATCTAGTCACTGTACCCACTCCGCCGGCTACGCCGTGCATCCTCGACGATCCGCCCTGCACGTTGAGCAGGTTGGATCCCAGGGTTTTCAGCCTCTCGGCTATGGATTCCTTGGCCCCGGCCCCCAGCGCCAGCATCGCGATGACCGCGGCTACGCCCACGAGTATGCCGAGCATGGAGAGGACGGAACGGACGCGATTCGACAGTATCGTGTTCGTAGCCTGTCGGAAATACCCGATGACTTCGCCCTTGTTGAGGGATGACCTCTTCGTGGCCAGGACTTCGTCTATCGTCTTATGGTTTTCGATGCGTCGGGGCGCATCGCTTCTTTTTAGGTCCGAGACGATCTTCCCGTCGCGCATGGTGATGACGCGGTTTGCGTAGGCGGCGATGTCCGGCTCGTGCGTCACCATTATTATGGTCTTGCCCTGCTCGTTGAGCGTCTTGAGCACGGCCATGATGTCGTTTCCGCTCTTGGAGTCCAGGTTTCCGGTGGGCTCGTCCGCAAAGAGGATCGCAGGGTCGTTCATCAGGGCCCTGGCGATCGCCACCCTCTGCTGCTGGCCGCCTGAGAGCTCGCTCGGCCTGTGGTTCGCCCTGTGCTCAAGCCCCACCGAAGTCAGCCTCTGCATGGCGTCGATATCCGCCCCTTTGGACTCCCCCTTGTAGATGGAGGGGAGATGGACGTTGTCGACGGCGTTCATCCTGCGCAGGAGATGAAACTGCTGAAACACGAAGCCTGCCAGCTGGTTCCTGATCTTGGCGAGCTCGTCGTCTGAGAGGAGACTCACGTTTCTGCCCAGAAGGACGAAATCGCCGCTGTCCGGCCTGTCGAGGAGACCGAGGATGTGCATGAGCGTGGATTTGCCGGAGCCGGAGGGGCCCATTATCGCGATGAATTCGCCCGGTTCGACACTGAGGGATACGTCGTCGAGCGCTTTGACCTTCATCTCGTCGTTGCAATATGTTTTGAATATGTGCTCGAGCTTTATCATTTCTTGGCCTTGTCATCCTTTTTCTGGAATGACGGCATGAAAGGCGTGCTCCCGTTGTTCTTCTTCTTCGGGGCCGAGAAAGAGCGCTGCGTCACGTACACGGTGTCCGACTCGGAGATTCCGGAAACGATTTCCACCAATCCTTCGCTCTCTATGCCCGTCTCGACCTCCACCTTTTTCATCGGGGCGTTCGATGGGCTGCTTGCCATGACGAAAGTCTTGTCGCCCTCGCTCAGGAGCGCAGCGGCAGGAACGGTCAACGCGTCCTTCGCCTCCTTCACCGTGATCGCGAGGTTGGCGCTCATGCCTGAGCGAAAGACCTCCGGGATCTCGTCGGGCAGGATGTCAACCTTGTAGATGGTCACGTTGTTCACCACCTGCGACTCATAGTCCTTGTGGTCGACCACGGCTCCTATCCTGATCTGCGGATATGCGTCCAGGCTGATCACGGCCCTCTGGCCGATCTTTATCTCCCCGACGTCGGTCTCGTCCACGTCCGCCTCCACGATCAGGCGGTCGGAGAGCACGAGAACGGCGTCGGCGGTGCCGATCGTCTGCCCCGGCTCGACGCTGCGCACGATCACGACCCCGTCGATAGGCGCGATCAGGGGTGTCTCCTTGTAGGCATTGGTCCAGTATTTGTACTCCGCTTCTCCCCTGAGTTTTGCCGCGTCGATCAGCGTGGCGCGATCCATCGAACTCATCAGCGCGAGCACTTCGCCGGACTCGACCGTCTGCCCCTCCTTGACGAGTATATTTTCGATCCGTCCGTTGATCGGCGGCTTGATCTCCAGCCGGTTCTGCGGCTTGACCGTCCCCACGGTGGATACCACAAGGGAGATATCGCCGCGGGCAGGCTTCGTCGGAACGAGTTTTTGTTCCGAATCGTCGCTG
>JBAZOP010000086.1 GCA_041648665.1 bacterium
TCGGCGCAGCCCTTGCGGTCGCAGGGTTTATCAGCCTGGCGGTCAACCGCCGCTGGTTCTTCGAACGCCTCCCCAACGTCATAAAATAGCCGCCAGCAGGCACTTTACACGGCCCGGGCAGGATGCTAGAGAGGCCCATTGCCTAAGAAAGACTTAGCGTTCTTTTAAAATAATATACTCCGAAGTAGCTCAGTTGGTCAGAGCAGCTGACTGTCGAAAAGGCAGCCTCCGTCGGAAACGGCGGAGTGAACAGCGGGTGAATTCAGGGAACCCTTCATCGAATGAATTCGATATGGCGATCCTGAGCCAAGTCCACCGATTTCAAAGGCGGTGGGAAGGTGCAGAGACTAGGGAGTGACGAAAGAATAATCTCCCATAAGCGCCCGCCACCTAATTCCTTTACAGGATATGGTGAAGAGATAGTCCACGCCGATTGGAAACAATCGGAGCGCGTGTAATCAGCGGGTCGCCGGTTCGAGTCCGGCCTTCGGAGCAAAAAGAATGGGGCACTTTTTTGGGTGCCCCATTCTTTTTGCTTTGGATTGCCGTGACGAGAACTGCAGCCCGTAGGGCTGCTCGTTCCGACCGAGACCGGGCACCCGCAGCGCGGGTGGGCGAGGAAGTACCCGGAGCGCGGCAGCGCGGAGGGTGGAGTCCGGCCCTCTGTTTCTAATGTGATCGTTTACGCAGGGGCGAGTCCGGCCTTCGGAGCAAAATAGTGACCTCATGAATTCAGGCCGGGGCTTCACCTGTACAACGTCTGAGGGCTGGAAAAGACCCACGCACTGGGATCGGCGTTGTAATCGTCGCAGTCGGCATACGAGAGTTTCTCGATCTTGAGCGTCTCATCCTCGACCTTCAGTAAAAATATGACATTGACGCCCCAGTCATACTGAAACGAATCATAACAATAAATGAGGCCGTCGTTTGTCACATCGGCAAAGTCGCGGTTGATCCTGCCGGAGCCCGACTTCGCAAAATTGTAAGTCGTTGCAGTGCTGTTAGGAAGAGTTTCGGACCCGACGTTGATCATCTGTCTGGTGTCGGACGCAAATTCATCATCGATAAGAGCGGCGCTTGCGGCATTCTCCATCATGTCTGTTGTTGAATCGGGATACCAGTATCCCTTGGCCGCTCCGACAACATCAAAGGCGAGGTTGCCGCAGTGCGGGCTGCCTTCGGTCTTGGCCTCAAAACCTGTGATCTCATCGTATCGGCCAATCATCCCATCGAGCGTCGTAAAGACAGAATTGTTTGAATCGTAGTAATTCAGAAAACATTGTTTATAGACCCAGTCGAAACCATCGTCGGCGACGCCGCGTTCAGGGCTTATGAGATCGAGAGGTGTCGCGAGCTTGTCATAGATTCCAACATCAATTGCGGTATTGCCTGGCCGATTACCGAATGTGCCGAGGAGATCGCCGGCATTGACTGCGATCGACACCTGTTTCGAGCACTTATGGGAACTCGCTGCCGGTGCATCTTCGCAATCATCGTCGGTGAATGCCCCCAGGGCCACCAAAATCTCGGCGCTGAGACCCTTGACGTGATTGAAATATGCTTTGACATCTTTGCAGGGGCCGTACTCGATCGAGTAATCTTCTTCGCCGCTATCTATCACGCCGTTTTCATTGTAATCATAATCCGAATTAAAAAATCGGATGATCTTTGTAATGGTCACATTTCCCGGTGCATAGAAGTTAGTCGTCGTGTCGTCATCTTTGACGTAAAAATACATATGCCCGGACGGCAACACATGCCCGCCCCAAGGATTGGTTGACCCGAGCGGAGCGACGTACCGAAAATTGGTCCCGGCTTCGTCGAGAGAAACTGGCGATACCGAAAAATAAGGCGTTGCAACGCTGCTGCAATCCGCAAGCAAATCTTGGGTGGTTGTGGCGCCTGTTTCATCGCCGCTGTCATCTGTTTCACCACCGCTATCATCAGTGCCGCTGCTCGTGCTGGTGGATCCGCCGCAGCATATAAGTAACAACGAGATTACGGTTACGACAACAAAGGGTTTCCACTTAGCGTATCTCATAGCCCCCTCCAATGAATTCGATTGCGTGTGAATACACCAAAGCAGCAAGACTTTTGAATACGAATACTTGTAGTATACAATATTTTGGATGCGATAATCCAAGCTATTGTAACAACGGCTGGGAAAACAGGGGCTAAAGCCCTGTGAATCATATTTTTTCTTTATCGCCAGGAAATTTTCCGCTATCGATATGCCCGTGGAATACCTGGTGATCGGAATCGCTTCTCTTGTGGTCGCATCGCTCACCCTCTTCTCGGGCTTCGGGCTCGGCACGCTGCTCATGCCGGTGTTCGCCCTGTTCTTCCCGGTCGAGATCGCAATCGCGGCGACCGCGCTAGTGCACGCTTCCAACAACGCGCTCAAACTCCCGCTCTTCGCAAGGGGCGCGAACTGGCGCGTGGTCGTGCGCTTCGGCGTCCCGGCGCTCGTCGCGGCCTTCTTCGGCGCGTGGCTCCTCACCTCCATCTCCGGCATGGAGCCGATATACGAGTACGATCTCCTGGGCAGGCACGCCGCCGTCACACCGGTGAAGCTCGTGATCGCCCTCCTCATCCTGATCTTCTCGATGCTCGATCTCATGCCGCGCTTCGCGAAGCTCTCGTTCCATGAAAATCTCCTCCCGCTAGGCGGTGTTCTCTCAGGCTTCTTCGGCGGCCTCTCCGGCCACCAGGGCGCCCTGCGATCCGCATTTCTCATAAAGGCAGGGCTCACCGCGCAGGCCTTCGTCGCCACGGCTGCGGTGGTCGGTTTCATGGTGGATGCGGTGAGGCTCGGGGTCTACGGCGCGGGCTTTGCCAATGCCGGCCTCTACGACTCGGCGGGCGCAAAGGTCTGGGGGCTGGTGATCACGGGGATGCTCTGCGCATTCGCAGGCACCCTCATCGGCAGGGGCCTGCTAAAGAAGATAACCCTGAGGTTCGTGCAACTGGTTACCGGCACCATGCTCATCCTCATGGCGCTCCTGCTGGGCTCAGGCCTGGTATAACGCCTCAGCCCCTCTTCAGTTTTTTGTATTTGATGCGGTGGACCTCTTTTGCGGCGTCGCCAAGACGGCGGATGCGGTCCGCTTCGTATTCGGCGAAGTTCCCTTCGAACCAGACCGCCTGCGAATCGCCTTCAAAGGCCAGGATATGCGTGGCGATGCGGTCCAGGAACCAGCGGTCGTGGCTTATGATGACCGCGCAGCCGGCGAAATTTTCCAGCGCCACTTCCAGCGCGCGGAGAGTGTTCACGTCGAGGTCGTTGGTCGGCTCGTCCAGGAGCAGGACGTTGCCCGCGTCCTTGAGCGTCATGGCCAGATGCACACGGTTCCTCTCGCCGCCGGACAGGAGTTTGATCTTCTTCTGCTGGTCAGTGCCTGAAAAATTGAACCTGGCGACGTAGGCGCGGGAATTCACCTCGCGGTTGCCCAGGGACACGGTCTCCGCGCCGCCGGATATGCATTCCCAAACCGTGCGCTCGTCGTCCGGGGCAAAACGGTCCTGCTTCACATAACCCAGCTTCACCGTGTCGCCGATTTTAAATGCACCACTGTCCGGCTTCTCGAGCCCCATGATCATCTTGAAGAGCGTCGTCTTGCCCGCGCCGTTGGGGCCGATGACGCCCACGATGCCGCCCTGGGGCAGCGAGAAGTTCATATTCTCAAAGAGGAGATTGTCGCCGTAGGCCTTTGAAAGATTCTCCGCCTCTATGACGGAGGTGCCCAGGCGCGGCCCGGGCGCGATATAAATCTCGATGTCCTCGTCCAGCCTCGCCGGGTCCTGCTTCAGGAGGTTTTCGTAATTCGTGATGCGGGCCTTGCTCTTGGCGCGGCGGGCGGAAGGCGATTGGCGGATCCATTCCAATTCGCGATCCAGGGTCCGGAGGCGTTTTTGGTCCGCGCGCTCTTCGCGGGCCAGGCGCTCCTCTTTCTGCTCCAGCCATGAGGAATAGTTTCCCTTCCACGGGATCCCGTAGCCGCGATCGAGCTCCAGTATCCATCCCGCCACGTTGTCCAGAAAATATCTGTCATGGGTGACTGCGATGACCGTGCCTTTATAGTCCCTCAGATGTCGCTCCAGCCACAAGACCGTCTCCGCGTCCAGATGGTTGGTCGGCTCGTCGAGCAGGAGGATGTCCGGCTCCTTTAGAAGCAATCTGCACAGGGCGACGCGGCGCTTCTCTCCGCCGGAGAGCGTCTCTATCAGCGCATCGTCCTGCGGACAGCGCAGTGCGTCCATGGCGAGCGCGAGGCGATTGTCCAGGTTCCACGCGTCGGCGTGATCGAGCCTCTCCTGCACCTTGGCCTGGCGCTCGAGCAGCTTTGCCATCTCCTCGTCGGACATCGGGTTTGCGAACGAATTGTTGATCTCGTCGAACTCCTTGAGCATGTCGACGATCTCCTGGACCCCTTCGGAGACTGCCTCCTTCACCGTCTTCTTGGGATCGAGGAGCGGCTCCTGCTCCAGGAGGCCTACGCTGTAATCCTTGGCAAAATGGACTTCGCCGCTGTAGCCGTCGTCGAAACCCGCGATGATCTTGAGGAGCGAACTCTTGCCCGAACCGTTCGCCCCCAGCACCCCGATCTTCGCGCCGTAATAAAAACCCAAAGAAATCTCCTTCAGGACCTGTTTCTTGGGCGGATGCACCCTGCTCACCCGGTGCATCGAAAAGATCACTTTTTGCGGTTCATTGTCCCGGTCTGCCATATGCCCGTCTTCTTGGATAAGCCGCAGGACAAAGTCAAGTGTATCGAATTATCGCTGGCATCCGGACAAAATTGTGTTATGTCGCGACCCCTGATCATGAAAGTCACAAGACGACACCTCGAGAATCTTTACAGCGCCCTCAACCGCCGCGAGTTCGTCTCGCCCGATCCGCTTCAGTTCCTCTACGAATACGACGATCCCTTCGACCGCGAGGTCGTGGGGCTCATCGCCAGCTCGCTCGCTTACGGCAGGGTAGCGCAGATCCTGAACAGCGTTCGAAAGATACTGGACAACATGGAAGAGCCCAGGCGCTTTGTGATCGATTCGACGCCGGGAAAATTGAACAAGATATTTTCGGATTTCAAACACCGCTTCACGACCGGCGACGATATGGCGTCCATGTTGACCGGCGTGCAGCGCGCGATAAAAAAACACGGCTCGTTGGGCAAATGTTTCGCCTCACATACAAAAAAATCGGATCAAAACGCGATGCCCGCGCTCGCCGGTTTTGTGTCGGAGCTCGGAGCGGGCACGAGCCTCCTGCCGTGCCCCGACAAGAAGAGCGCGTGCAAGCGGCTCAACATGTACCTGCGCTGGATGGTGAGAAGGGACGACGTCGATCCGGGCGGCTGGAAGGGGATCTCTCCTGCGAAGCTCATAGTTCCGCTGGACACGCACATGTATCGGATCTCGAAGAAGCTCGGGTTCACGAACCGCAAGGCGCCCAACTACACGACGGCCATCGAGATCACCCAGGCCTTCAAAAAGTTCTCGCCCGACGACCCGGTCCGCTACGACTTCGCCCTCACCCGCCTGGGCATAAGAAACGACCTCGACACCCTGGACCTCCTCGATTGGGCTTGACAACCCATTGATATCATTAGCCTAAATACCTTAATAAAAAATCGCGCGAGCAAGCAACTTTCGGGTCGATCCTGCCGATAATAAGTATGCAGGCGCGTGTGTGCGCCCTGGAGCCTTTTATGTCCATAGACAGGATAAAATTCCAGTCGCTCATAAACCCGATCTCGGGCAACGCCCCTGAAGAGGTATTCGTATATCCGATGAGCAGCGGTATCGAGGCTGCGGACAGTTTTGTCGTGGAAAACGAGTCCGGTTCGCTCGAGGCCCTGCTGGAGGGCAAAGGCCGCAACGCCTCTTCGGCGGCAGAGGTCCCGATGCCCGGGATCAGCCGCTTCAAGAACTCCTGAACAGAGATCAGCCTTTTCTGAAGTTTACGACAAACTCCGCAAGGGTGCGCACCATCACGCCGGTAGCGCCCTTAGGCCACAGCGGCAGGCCCTCATCCGTCCATGCGCTCGCCGCAATGTCGAGGTGAGCGAACGCTAGGTCGCCCACGAACTCCTTTAAGAATATCGCTCCCATGATCGTCTGGGCCTTGCTCTTCCCGCTGTTGTTGAGATCGGCTATGCCCGAGGTGTAACCCTTCTTGTATTCGTCCACCATGGGCAGCTGCCAAATGCGTTCGCCGGTCGCCTCGGCGCCCTTCTTCACCTTCTCCACGAGCTTATGGTCGGTCCCAAGGATTATCGTGTAGAGTTCGCCGCAGCAGTAGGCCGCTCCTCCGGTGAGAGTCGAGAGCTCGACTATGACGTCCGGCTTCTTATCCGCGGCAAAGGAGAGGGCGTCGGCCAACACGAGCCTCCCTTCTGCGTCGGTGCTTATGATTTCGACGGTCTTTCCGTTTCTCGCCTTGATTATGTCTCCCGGCTTTATGGCGCGGCCGTCCGGCATGTTCTCCGCAGCCGGGATATACGCGTTCACCTCGACCGCGGGCTTCAGCTGCGCGATCGCCTGCATGGCGGCGATGACGCTCGCAGCTCCGGCCATGTCGCTCTTCATGACGTCCATGCCGCGCGCGGGCTTGATGGAGATCCCGCCTGAGTCGAACGTGATCCCCTTGCCCACGAGCGCTATCTTTCCGTGCGCGCGCCCCCTGGGTTTGTACGACATGATTATGAAGGCCGGCGGCTCGGCCGATCCCCTCGACACCGCCAAGAGTCCGCCCATGCGCTGCTTCTGTATGGCCGCCCTGCCGAGCGACTTGAAGCCCATCTTGTATTTCGCGGCCACCTTTCTCGCCGCCGCAGCGATCCGCGTCGGGGTCGCGTCCTGGCCGGGCGTGTTCGTGAGGTCGCGCGCAGCGTTCTGCGCCTCGGCTAGAATCTTCGCCCGATCCACTGCGGCCTTGACCGGCGCGGCGTCTCCCTCGTAGAGGAAATGGAGCTCCGAGAGCGGCGCGGGCCTCTCCTCTCCGTCGGTCTTGTAGGCCTCGAACGCATAGCTGCCTAGAATGGCGCCCTCCGCTATGGCGCGCGCCCTATCCGCGGCGTGCAGGTCGTCGACCGAGCCGCGTTCGAGCACCAGCGCTGCGGAGTCGGCCTTGACCACGCGCGCCGCCTTTGAAATCGCGGCGCCGGCCTCCCTCAGGATATCGAGGGTCAGGTCCTTGCGCCGGCCCATGCCGACGAGCAATATGAATTTCGCCGGTATCTTGCCTGCCGTGAAGAGCATGCGGTGCGTGCCGCGCTCTCCCTTGAATTTTTCATCCGCGATCTGTTTCGAGACGCTGCCCGCCATCGCCTTGTCCAGCGCGATGCCTCCGTCCACATGCTTGATGAGGGCGTGCCTCGCACCCTCGTCCTCCTTCGCCCTCTCGAAGAGCCCTATGGAAATTATGTCCGCCTTGAAAGATTCAGGCGTCTGTCTGCTCACGGTGAGCTTCATTTTTATCTCCTTTGAGCCGGACATCTTATACGCCCGGATCAATTGGTCAATGATCCCTTGTAGAAACAAGGCGTTTCATATACATATATATTGATGTCCGAGTCATTCGACCAATCCTTGAGACGGGCCATGGAGGCCCTGGGCCGCATCGTCGAGCACCTCATCGGTAGCGCCAAGAAGGCCAGCGTCCACGTCGGCACCCGCGCCGGCGTCCAGCCCGTGCTCTCCATCGAAAGCCAGCTCTCGTACGAGAGGATAAAAGAGCTCATCGATCTCTCGATAAAAAAGATGGTCGAACCTGCGCTGCCGGACCTCCAGGGGAAGACGGCGCTGGACATAGGAGAGGGGCCGGTGTTTTACGCATCGAGGCTGCTCGGCGCCAGGGCGCAATGCGCCGTGAGCTTCGACATAAGGGGCGCTGCTTCGGAATTGCAGGGCGACGCCTCGCGGGGATACATCGTGCAGGGCAAACCCGCGAAGCTCCCGTTCCCCGCCGAACGCTTCGGCTACATAATGGCCAGGCTTGCCTCGATGTCGCAGGGCGACGTGGCGCGCGCGATCGCGGAGATGGGCAGGGTCATGACGCCGGGAAGCCAGGCCGTGCTCGTGGATTTCCATCCCTTCGGGCTCTTCGCCAAAAAGGGTTCGAGCAGGATAAAATCAGCGGAGTCGAATCTGCACAGGTTTGAAGACTACTACGCGACCATGAGAAAGGCCGGACTTCGCATCGTTGATCTGAGAGAGATATTCATAGACGAACAGACGCGCGGCTTCTTCAAGGAAGAGGAGATCAGCGTGTACCGCTCGCTCAAGGGCACGCCGCTCTTGGCATTCTTCTTTCTCTACAGGCCGAAGGCGAAGAAATAGGACGGAGTCACCATGAAATTCGACGACAGGCTCGCTGAACTCTACATCGAATTGCAGGAGCCTCCCTCGGAAAAAGGGAGCGCCCAGGCAGTCACGCAGATCGGCAAGCTGCTCTACATAGCGCAGGCGCTTCCATATTCCTCGGGCCGCTTCCATCACCAGGGCCGCGTGGGCATCGAGGTGAAACTCGATGCGGCCAAGCTCGCGGCGAGGATGGCCGCCGTGATGGCGATCTCATACGCCAGGCATGCGCTGGGTGGTTCGCTCTCCAAGATCAAGAGGGTCGTCCAGCTCAACGGTTTCGTGGCATGCGGGGCCGACTTCAAGGATCACGAAAAGGTCCTAGACGGGGCGAGCGACCTCTTCGGCGATATCTTCGGAGTCGACGGAAAACACGCGAGGACCGCCATCGGCGCAGCGAGCCTGCCGCAGAACGCATGCGTCTGCCTCTCCGTGGTGTTTGAATTGAAGTGACTTGGGATAATTATTCCGAAGGATTCACGTACATCATCGCGGAAGCGGTCGCGGATTTCAGCCATGAGTCGGATGCGTTATCGAACGTAGCTCCGAGCGTCACCTCATCTCCCTCTGCGATCTCGGTCTTGAGATCCACGAACGGATTGTCCGACAGCTCCAGGAGTTTGTGACTCTCGTCCAGCGTGGCCTCGGACCTCCAGAACGGGACCACCCCGCCGCCGGTCGAGAGTTCTATCGAGGCGCCGAAATCAGAGAGCGCGCCGCTGACCATGATCACGCGCGAAGGGCTGTCCATCCTGTAGGATACCGTGCGCTCCGCAAACGCGCCCGGCTCGATATCCACGGTCTCATGCCCGCACGGCTCGAACTCCACGAGCATGGGCTTCACGTCCGAGAGGCTTGAGAATTCGTTCATGGGCCGCGCTACGAGGGTGATCTCGAAGTAGACCCCTGAATAACTCTGCTCAGTCGGGTTCTCAAGAACGACGGAGATCTCGAGCGGATCCGTGGACAGGACCGGATAGCCGTAGCCCTGCGGCAGCTCGACCTTCGTGAGAAGCGCCGTGGCGATGAAGGCCGGGTTGCCTGCGCCGGAATTCCCGCACATGGAATTCTCCTCATGCAGGTTCGAGACTATGGCCTGCCTCAAGAGCCCTGACGGGAGCTCCGAACCTGCGGCGTCCACGACCTTGGGCTCGAAGGCAGTCACCCAGATGTCCTCGTCGGACTGGAAGCGCATGGCGAGGGGACCCTCCTCCATCTCGGCCCCTGCCGGCAGATCGACCGGGCCCACGTGGAAGATGAACCTCTTCTGCCAGGCTTCCTCGGCGAGCTCATCATCCACATCAGGCTCGTTGAGGCCCACCATTACGTCGCCGTCAGGGGATATGAAGACAGGGGCGTCGGTGCCTTTGCAGCCGGCCTGCATGAGCAAGGCTGCCGTCATCGTGAATGCGATAAAAAACGTGATTTTATTGATGAATTTGGCTTTCATAGCCCGCGAATCTAAGGATATCGGCCGCTGATGCCAATATGCATGGCGTCAAAGGCCTGTAACGCGACGGATCAAAAAAATCGCCCTTCCCCCTTGACTGTGGATAACTAGACATTATATGGTCCGCAACCCGCAGCGTTAGCACTCCATTGGTGCGAGTGCCAACCGCGGAAAAGATCGAAAATTCAGCTACTAACAAAGGAGGAAGTGATATGAGCACAAAGATCAGACCGCTGCACGACCGCATCCTCGTCAAGCGTCTCACCAACGAGGAGAAGACAAAAGGGGGGATCATCATCCCTGACACTGCCAAGGAAAAGCCGCAGGAAGGCGAGATCATCGCCGTGGGCAACGGCAAGATCCTCGAGAACGGCCAGAAGCTGAACCTCGACGTGAAGATCGGCGACAAGATCCTCTTCACGAAATACGCGGGCAACGAGATCAAGATCGACGGCGTGGAGTACACGATCATGCGCGAAGACGACATCCTGGGGATCGTCAACGCATAAACCATAACAACAAACAGCCACCAAGGAGGATACAATGTCAGCAAAGGAACTGCTCTTCAGTCAGGACGCCCGCGATAAGATCC
The DNA here is from genome assembly GCA_041648665.1 of bacterium. NCBI lineage: Bacteria > bacterium. The sequence continues at coordinate 10,407 of JBAZOP010000086.1, forward strand.
TGCGCGGCGTGAATGCGCTGGCCGACGCGGTGAAGGTCACGCTGGGCCCCAAGGGCCGCAACGTGGTCCTGGACAAATCGTTCGGCAGCCCGGTGATCACCAAGGATGGAGTCACGGTCGCCAAGGAGATCGAGCTCTCGGACAAGTTCGAAAACATGGGCGCGCAGATGGTGAAGGAAGTCGCAGCCAAGACCTCCGACATCGCGGGCGACGGAACCACCACCGCCACGGTGCTGGCGCAGTACATCTATCATGAGGGCGCGAAGCTCGTCGCGGCAGGCCACAACCCGATGGCGCTCAAGCGCGGCATCGACAAGGCGGTCGAGTACACAATCGACCAGCTCAAGAAGAATTCGAAGCCGACGAAGGACCAGAAAGAGATAGCCCAGGTAGGAACGATCTCGGCCAACAACGACGAGACCATCGGCAACATCATCGCCGAGGCGATGAGCAAGGTCGGCAAGGAAGGCGTGATAACGGTTGAAGAGGCAAAGGGCATGGAGACCACGCTCGACGTCGTGGAGGGCATGCAGTTCGACCGCGGCTACCTCTCACCCTATTTCGTCACGGATCCTGAGAGGATGGAAGTGGTCCTCGAGAACCCGCTCATCCTCATCAACGAGAAGAAGGTCTCCAGTATGAAGGACCTCCTCCCGGTGCTCGAGCAGGTCGCGAAGATCGGCCGTCCGCTGCTCATCATCGCCGAGGACGTGGAGGGCGAAGCCCTGGCCACGCTGGTCGTCAACAAGCTGCGCGGCACCCTGCAGGTCGCTGCGGTCAAGGCGCCGGGATTCGGCGACCGCCGCAAGGCCATGCTCGAGGACATCTCGACCCTGACCGGAGGCAAGTTCATCGCCGAGGAGCTGGGCTTCAAGCTCGAGAGCATGACCACCAAGGATTTGGGCCAGGCCAAGCGCATCACCATCGACAAGGAAAACACCACGATCGTCGACGGCGCAGGCTCCAAGGAAGCGATAGAGGGCCGCATCAAGCAGATCCGCGCGCAGATCGAAGAGACAACCTCTGACTACGACCGCGAGAAACTCCAGGAGAGGCTCGCGAAGCTCGTCGGCGGAGTGGCCGTGATCAACGTCGGAGCGGCCACCGAGACCGAGATGAAGGAGAAGAAGGCCCGCGTCGAGGACGCGCTCCATGCGACGCGCGCCGCGGTTGAGGAAGGCATCGTGGCCGGCGGCGGCGTGGCCCTCATCAGAGCGACCTCAGGCCTCGACAGCCTCAAGGCCAAGCTCACGGAAGAGGAGTGGGAGGGCGTGCAGATCGTCCGCCGCGCCGCAGAGTATCCCTGCCGCTGGATCGCTCAGAACGCTGGGTGGGAAGGCGCCGTGGTCGTCAACCACGTGAAGTCCGCGAAGGGCAACGAGGGCTTCAACGCCCAGAATTGCAACTACGAGGATCTCATGGGCACGGGCATCATCGACCCCACGAAGGTCGTGCGCTCCGCGCTCCAGAACGCCGCCTCGGTCGCAGGCCTCATGATCACCACAGAGGCGATGGTCACCGAGAAGCCGAAGGAAGAGAAGGCCATGCCCCAGATGCCGCACGGCGGCGGCATGGGAGACATGTACTAGCAGCTGAATAAGGCTCATCAGCCAAAGAGGTGGTCCCGAGAGGGGCCACCTCTTTTTTATGATGCTGATTTATGATGCTGAAGTTTTATTGACCCCAAGAAAATCAACGTGTTATAATGCACCAACTTTTTGGGGGAATCATCTTGCGCACTGCCTCGCTTTTTTCTGCAAACAAATCGATCAGATCGGCGATATTTGCCGTCGGATTCGCTGTCGTGCTCCTGGCCTCGTTTTCGGCCCATGCGCTGAGCTTCTCCAGCCACGGCTACTACAGGCTCAGGGTCGTGGGGGTAGACAACCTGGACCTCCAGG
>JBAZOP010000087.1 GCA_041648665.1 bacterium
GTCTGCAGAACGCACATGGCAAACAATCCCCGGTTCATTTGTGATAAACGCATCTGCCTCGACAACCCCTTCCCCTCTCACATCCTCCAGGCGCACCACGCGCTTCCCGTGCATCTGATCAGTCTCAAAGACGCGCATCTCGGGACCCACCATGTCGTCTATCTCGCACGGCCCTACGCCAAAGCCATGGATGAGGCGAGGAACCGAGACAAAAACTTTTGATTCGATCATGAGCATATTTTCCTCAAATCATTCAAGAGCCCTTCAATGTCATCCGGCAGCGGGGCGATGAACTGCATGCGCTCGCCTGTGCGCGGATGATCGATCGATAGTTTCCAGGAATGCAGCGCAGGCCGATCGAGCTTTGCGACGACCATGCGCATACTGGGATCCGATATCCTCTTGAGCTTGTGCTCCCCTCCATAGAGGGGATCGCCCGCGAGCGCATGGCCGGCCTCTGCAAAGTGCGCGCGTATCTGGTGCGTCCGTCCGGTCTTGAGCGTGATCTCCACCCAGGTGAGCTGCGTGCCGAAGCGCTCCATGGCGCGCCATTCGGTCAGCGCCTCCCTGCCCTTTCGCGTGTTCGATGAGATGCGCTTGCGCTCGATGCGGTGACGACCGAGGGCGGAATCGAAGGAACCCTTGTCCCCATCCATCGAGCCGAGCACGAGCGCGCAGTAGATCTTCTCCACGGTCCTCGCCTGAAACTGCTTCTGTAACGCCACGTGCGCAGCGTCATTCTTGGCCGCGATGATGGTACCGCTGGTGCCCACGTCGAGGCGATGCACGATGCCGGCCTTGAGCTCGCCGCCGACCCCTGAGAGGTCCTTGCAGTGCGCAAGCAGCGCGTTCACGAGCGTGCCGTCAGGATGGCCCGCGGCCGGATGCACGACAAGCCCCGCGGGTTTGTTGACCACTATGATGTCGGAATCCTCAAAAAGGATGTCGAGCGGGATATGCTGCGGGACAGCGGAAGGTTGAACAGGCGGCAAGACATTCACGACAATGCCCTCGCCCTGCTTCACCTCATGCGAAGACTTGGCAGCCTTGCCGTCTACCGTGACCTGGCCCTCTTCGATCAGGCGCTTGGCTTGGGAACGAGTTATGTCGGAAAGATGCGAGGAGATGAAGACATCCAGGCGCTCGCCGCTGTCCTTTGCATCCACAGCGATCCTGTGAACCTTGGTCTCATTCATAGGACTTGAAGCGCGCCTGTGAGGTCCGAGATTTTCTTGATTCCCTGCTCGCGACACCACTTCTCGATCCCGTCGATGATCTCGATTGCGGACATGGGGCGCACGAAGTTCGCGGTCCCGAGCTGGGTCGCAGTCGCACCCGCGAGCATGAACTCGATCGCGTCCTCGGCTGTCATTATACCGCCCATGCCGATGATCGGGATCTTCACAGCGCGCGCCGCCTCGTACACCATGCGCAGCGCGATCGGTTTGATCGCGGGGCCGGAGAGTCCGCCCGTGACGTTCGCAAGCACGGGCCTGCGGGCTTTCGCGTCGATCGCCATCGCGGGGATTGTGTTGATGAGGGAGATCGCGTCAGCGCCCGCTGTTTCCACGGCCTTGGCCATCTCCGGAATCGACGACGCCTGGGGAGAGAGTTTGACGATGAGGGTGCGGGGAAAGGATTTGCGCACAGCCTTCGTGACATCGGCGGCCGCTTTTGGATCAGTGCCGAAGGCGATGCCGCCGCACTTGACGTTCGGGCAGGAGATGTTGAGCTCGATCGCAGCCACGCCCTCGTGAGGCGCAAGCCCCTCCGCGACCTTCGCGTATTCCTCGATCGTGGAGCCCAATATGTTGGCGATCACTACGGCCTTCTGTTTGGCAAGGAACGGGAGCTTCTCTGAGACGAAAACGTCGAGCCCCACGTTCGCGAGCCCGATCGCGTTTATCATTCCGGAGGCGGTCTCGATCACGCGCGGCATCTCGTTGCCCGCGCGCGGCTTGAGCGAAACACCCTTGGTCACGACGGCGCCGAGCCTCGCGAGTTCGTAGAAGGACTCGGAAAACTCTTCGCCGTAGCCGAACGTGCCCGAGGCCACGATGACCGGGTTCTTGAGCGCAAGCCTGCCTATTTTTACATTCAGCTCCATTTCAAATCCCTCGCATCGAAGACCGGGCCCTCGCGACACACGCGCACGAAGTTCCCTTTCGCATCCCTGCACACGCAGCCCATGCACACGCCCACGCCGCAAGCCATGTAGCTCTCCATCGAAAGTTGCACGGGCGCGCCTGCGACCATGCCGAGTTTCGCCACCGCGGCGAGCAGGCCGTGCGGGCCGCACGAGAAGAGCGCCGGGTCTTTCACGCCGCTGATTCCCTTTTTCAGGAGGTCGGTGATTACGCCTTTTTCGCCGCTCGACCCGTCCTCCGTGGCGACGACGACGTTCGCGTTTATCCTTCTCAGCTCGTCCATGTAGAGCAGGTGCGCCTTCGTCTTCGCGCCGTAATATAAGACGGCATCGACCCCTCTCTTCTTGAGCGACTCGCACATTCCAAAGAGCGGTCCGATCCCGTAGCCGCCGGCCACCAGCACAGCCGTCTTTCCTTTGTCAGGCAGGCGAAAGCCCTTGCCGCAGGGGCCGGTCGCGCGGATCGGCGTGCCGGCAGGCGCCCTCGATAGGGCCGCCGTCCCCTTGCCGACTATCTTGACGCAGATCTCCGCGAGCCCATCTTCAAGGCGCACGATGCCGAAGGGCCTGCGGAGAAAGACGTCATGGCCCGGGATCTCAACCATAACGAATTGGCCGGGGTCGAAGGATTTCCAATCCACCGCAAAGCGAAGTCTGAAGGCGTCCTCGGCCATCGGCTCGCGCGATGCTATGGTTGTAATATTTTCCTGCATCACAGTTCCAACCTCATCACCAGCGCGTCCTCGTCGTTGTCGCGATAGTACCTCTTGCGGAGGCCCACCGGTTTGAATCCCAGTTTGTCGTAAAGAGCGCGCGCCGGCGCGTTCGAGGGTCTGACTTGAAGGTATATGTTGCGTGCGCCCTTCTCGCGCGCCTTGCCCATCATGTGATCCAGGAGCATGCGCCCGACGCCGCGGCGGCGATGCTCCGGCTTCACGGCGAAGGTGTGGAGCTCTGCCTCGTCTCCCACACTCTGGACGAGATAGTAGCCGAGCATCTCGCTGCCTGCCTTGGCGATCCAGATCTCGATCGAGTCGAGCGGCCAGAGTTCCTCGTATGAAGAACGCGACCAGGGGAGAGAGAACGAGCGGTTCTCGATCTCCATCAGTTCGTCCATGTCGCCGGGCTCGAACCGAAGGATGTCGATCCTCTCCTCCCTCACGCGAACCGCCCCGGCCGTCACCGCGCGAAGACCTTTCTGCCGCCGAACGAGGCGCGGCTGCCCAGGTGCTCCTCGATGCGGAGCAGCTGATTGTACTTTGCTATGCGGTCCGAGCGCGAAACACTGCCCGTCTTGATCTGGCCAGCGTTCACGCCCACCGCCAGGTCCGCGATCGTGGAATCGCAGGTCTCGCCCGAGCGATGCGATATGACGGTGGTGAATTTCGCCGTGTGCGCGTCGCGTATGCACTGCAGCGTCTCGGAAAGCGTGCCGATCTGGTTGAGTTTGATGAGGATGGAGTTTGCCGCCTTCTCCTCGATGCCGCGTTTGAGCCTCGTGGGATTCGTGACGAAGATGTCGTCGCCCACGATCTGGATCTTATCGCCCAACCTCTGGTTCATGAGCTTCCAGCCGGCCCAATCGTCCTCGGCCAGCCCGTCCTCGATGGAGATGATCGGATATTTCGCGATCAACCCCTCGTACCAGCTGATGAGTTCCTCGGCGCTCTTCTTGGGATTGGCCTCCGCATCGAGCGTATAGACGCCGTTCTCGTAGAAGGATGAGGCCGCCGAATCGATCGCAAGCGCGACCTGCTCGCCCGGCCTGTAGCCCGCGTTGTCTATCGCCTTCATGATCACGTCGAGCGCCTCCTGGTTGGACTTGAGGTTGGGAGCGAACCCGCCCTCGTCGCCGACCGAGGTGGCCAGCCCCATATCCTTGAGCACCTTTTTGAGGTTGTGGAAGATTTCGGCGCCCATGCGCAGGCATTCGCGGAAGTTAGGCGCGCCGAGAGGCACGATCATCCATTCCTGGATATCCACGTTGTTGTCCGCGTGCTGGCCGCCGTTGAGTATGTTCATCATGGGGACCGGCAAGAGCGTCGAGTTGCGCGCGCCGTAGAGCGAGCCGATGTAATCGGAGAACGGCTTGGCCTGGTGGATAGCGGCCGCCCTCGCGGCTGCCAGCGACGCGCCCAGTATCGCGTTCGCGCCGAGCTTGCCCTTGTTGGGCGTGCCGTCCAGCTCGATGAGCGTGGAGTCTATGACGTGCTGCCCCGTGACCGGCATCCCTTTGAGCGCCTTGCGGATCTTCGTGTTGACGTTCTCCACGGCGTTCAGCACGCCCTTGCCGAGGTAGCGTTTTTTGTCTCCGTCGCGCAGCTCCACCGCCTCGTGCACGCCCGTGGAGGCGCCGGACGGAACCGCAGCGCGGCCGAGTATTCCGCCCTCCGCGAGGACATCGACTTCAACCGTCGGGTTGCCGCGGGAATCCAGTATTTCACGACCTTGCACTTCGAGAATCGTAGCCACCTAAACCTCCTTATTATTGTGAATTTACGATGAGTTGCGGGCTTTGGTACATCGAAAAGAATATGATGTCAAACGATGAAATCCTTCACGGCCTGCACGATCCCCGCAATATCGGCGGCCTCAAACCACCTGATCTCCTGATCCGCCCTGAACCATGTCAGCTGGCGTTTGGCAAAGCGGCGTGTGCTCTGCTTCATGAGTTCGACCGCATGCGCAAGATCGATCTTGCCGCCGGCATGGGAGAGGATCTCCTTGTAGCCGACTGCCGAGAACGGCGGTGAGCCGGGGCCGTATTTCTCGAGGAGAAGCCTCACCTCGGCCACTAGCCCCCGGGCGATCATGTCGTCGACGCGGGCATTGATCCGCCGATACAGCTCATCACGAGTAAGATCGAGGCCGATTTTGAGGGCCTCGTACCTACGCTCGGCAAAACCGTGCGCTGATCTCAATGCGCTCGGCGCCTCTCCGGTGAGTGCATGAATCTCAAGCGCGCGGACTATGCGGGTGCGATCATTCGGCGATACCCGCGATGCGGATGCAGGATCTATCTCCGAAAGCCTCGCGTGGAGCGCCGGCAATCCGACGGAGGCGATCTCCGCCTCGAGTTCTGCGCGCACATCCTCGTCGCGCGGAGGGGCCTCGCAGATCCCGTGCATGAGCATGCGAAGATACATGCCTGTGCCGCCGACGACGAATGGAGTTCCGTTGCGCGAGATGATTTCGGAAATCGCCCGATCCGCTAGCGAGACGAACTGCGCTGCGTCGAAGCGCTCAGAGGGGTCCGCTACGTCTATGAGATGGTGAGGGATCGCCGCGCGCTCTTCCCGCGTCGGCTTCGCGGTGCCCACGTCGAATCCGCGCCAGACCTGCTGCGAGTCCGCGGATATGATCTCCCCGCGGAAACGTTTCGCGATCTCAACTCCGACGCGGGTCTTTCCGGAAGCCGTGGGACCACAGATTATTATGATTTTTTTCAATTCACGTCCTCTTGAACCACTTCTCTATCTGATCTCTCTCGATGCGCACCAGGGCCGGCCTTCCGTGCGGACAGCTGGTCACGGCCTCGCGCTCCACGTCGCGAACGAGAGACGCGATCTCCTGCGGAGCAAGCGCATCGCCCGCGCGAACCTGCATGTGGCATGCCGCCAACGCAAACACGCGCTTCCGCGCATCGTCCAGCGAAATCGTGGAGTCCATCTCGGCGAACTCGAAAGCCAGCTTCTGCATCAAAAGCGATACCGAAGAGCCCCCCAGGATCTCGGGCACAGCCTTGACCACGATCGTTCCGCCGCCGAACGGCTCGATTTCAAAACCCGCTTCGGCGAGCAGCTGCGCACGCTCCGAGATAGCGGCAGCATCCGCCCTGGCCAGCTCCACATGCTCGGGCACCAAAAGCCTCTGCTGCGCAACCCTTCCGGAGGCGTATTGCGCGATGAGAGCGTCGAACCCCAGCCTCTCGTGGGCGGCGTGTTGATCTATGATCACCAGTTCGCCTGCCTCGCCCTCGCAGGCGATATAAGCCCTGCCGAACTGGCCGAGTGGCCTCATGCGAGGCTCCTGCGCAGGAAACGAAGTCTGAGAAGTCTCCGTAAAGCAAGGGGCGCGAATCAACCTGTCGCGTTCAAAGCGCATGACGGCGGCCAGGGCGCGAGCCTCGGTCGATGGGCCGGGAGCGCCCGCATCCGTCGAAGCCGCCGGCAGAGAGACGGCCGGCGCCTTCGAGCTGATCCTCTTTTTCACGGCCGACATCAGGAACGAGTGCACCTCGCTCGGAGCGGCGAATTTCACCTCGCGTTTTGCGGGATGCACGTTGACGTCCACGCGAGCCGGATCGATCTCGATCCATAGGACCGCGGAGGGCGAAGCGCCGCGGTCGAGCCTTCCCTCAAACGCCTGGGAGAGCGCGTGCATGAGCACGCGGTCCTTCACCGGCCTCCTGTTGACGAAAAAGTGCACGTCGCGGCCGGAGGCACGGCCTCTCTCAGAGACAAATCCCGCGATCGAAAGCCCGGGCGCGCTCTCGCAGATATACGCGAGCCCTTCGCTCGACGCACTCCCCAGGACCGCCGCCACGCGCTCGCGGCCGGCCTCTTCGTCCGCATCGCCCGCCGCGGCGGCGAGCGTCTCCCTGCGGCCGTCCGCCTTGACGTCGAATCTCACGCGCGGAAACGCGAGCGCGGCAGCGAACACTGCGTCGACCGCATGGCCGGCCTCCACCCTCTCTGAGCGGATGAATTTGCGCCTCGCCGGAACATTGTAGAAGAGATCGCCGACAATGACGCTGGTGCCCGGCGCACAGCCCGCCGGCACAGGGCCGAAGGTGACGCCCGCAGACACCTCGACCCTCGCCCCCTCGATCACCCGGGGATCGTTCACCCTCGATTCGATGGAGAGCCTCGAGACCGCGCCTATGGAGGCGATCGCCTCGCCCCTGAACCCCATCGTGGATATCCGCCAGAGGTCGTCGGCGCTGGTTATCTTGCTGGTCGCATGGCGCCTGAGGGAATTGACCAGGTCCTCCGCATCCATGCCGCAACCGTCGTCCGAGACGCGGATGCGCCGCAAACCGCCGCCTTCGATATCTACGGAGATCGCGGCGGCTCCGGCGTCGATCGCGTTCTCCACCAGCTCCTTGACAACGGATGCAGGCCTCTCGACCACCTCTCCGGCGGCGATCTTCTCCACCACGTCCGCCGGCAGCGCGCGTATCAGTCCCACACGACACCTCCTGAGTGCGACCGGCCTATCACGGCGCGGGGCCCATTTCAACGCCATTTGCAGGCCGGCTTTTCACCCTTGAATTGCTCTTTCAAAGACTGCATCATGGCCGGCCAAACCAGATAAAGGAAGCGAAAGATACCGAAGGAGCCGGGCGAGATGCAGCCGATCACACAATACGAGCGTCCGATCACCGAGCGAATGCTTTTGTCCATTCATCCGGCATGGTCCTCGATGGCCCGCCTCGTCCCGGGTTTCTTCGGAGCGCCGAAGGATCAGGCGCCGCATGCCTCGGCCATGCTCTCGTCTCCCAACTGGCTCTGGAGGCTCCTGCTCCCGCGATTCTTCCGAAGGATCAGCATCGATCCGGCCGAAGCCAAGAGGCTCGCCGACGCATCGGCAAACGCCACGGTCATCTACATCGCAAAATACGTGGGCCAGTTGGAGTACGCATACTTCAACCACATCTTCCTTGAGAACGGGGCCCCGCTCGCGCGCTATACCAACGCCACGGCATTGAGACGTTGGATGAAGACGGGCGACCTTGTCCGATCGATAGCGTCGCAGGAAGACCAGATAGGCAAACACGGCCGGATCCTCGACCCGCTCTACGACGGATACCTGCCCCAGATGATCGCGAATGGCGAGAGCGTGCTCATCAGGATACCGCCCGCCGATCTCCTCGACGAGGAGCTCGTGCTCACGGGCCCGCTTCGCGCCCTGCTCGCCATCATCGAGGCGCAGCGCGCGAGCGCCCGGCCGATAATAGTAGTGCCGCTCGACTTCCTGTGGAGCCGCAGGCCGCCGAAGGCCAGGCGCAGCCTCGGCGACATATTCCTCGGCGAACAGGAATCACCCGGCATCGTGCGCAAGTTCTTCCTCTTCTGGAAGAACTACCGCCGCCGCGCGCAGGCCTCCATAGGCGCGCCGATCTCAGTGATCGACTCCATGGCCGCAAACCAGGGCATAAGCGACGAGGAGATGGCCAGGCGCATACGCGACGAGCTCCTCGGCGCGCTGAACGCGCAGAGACGCACGGTGACCGGCCCGCCGCTCAGGCCCAGATCGTGGTTCATCCAGACAGTGCTCTCGGACGACGAATTGGACAGGGAGATCTGCAGGATCGCCGCCGACCGCGGGAGGATCGCCGACGATCTCCGCGACATGGCGCATCGCTACGCGCGCGAGATCGTGGCGGACCTGGACTACACGTACGTGGAGCTGCTGGAGAGGCTCATGGGCCGAATACTCAAGAGGCTCTTCGACGCCTTCGACGTGGACGAGGAGGGCCTGGCAACAGCGAAAGCCGCCCTTGCGAAGGGTCCGGTGATCTTCGTCCCCAACCACCGAAGCCACGTGGACTCCCTCGTGTTCTCATACATACTCTATCACAGGGGCATGACCATGCCCCATATCGCGGCCGGCACCAACCTCTCCTTCTGGCCGCTCGGCCGCATCTTCCGCCGCTGCGGGGCCTATTTCATACGCAGGGCCTTCCGCGACAACCCCCTCTACAGGGCCGTGCTCCAGACATACCTCAAGGTGATGATGAAGGAAGGCATATCCCAGGAGTTCTTCATCGAAGGGGGACGCAGCCGCAGCGGAAAGCTCAAGGCCCCCAAAATGGGGATGCTGGGCATGCTGAAGCGCGCCGCGCGCGAGGCCGGTGTGGAAGGCGCATCCATAGTTCCGGTCTCCATCACCTACGATCGCGTGATCGAGCACAAGAGCTACATGCGCGAGCTCGAAGGGGCGAACAAGGAAAAGGAATCGAGGTTGAAACTCGTCGGACTCACGAAATATCTGGGCAAGGGAAACGCCAGATACGGTTCCATATACGTGCGCTTCGGCTCGCCCATCCCGCTGCTCGGCGATGACAGGGATCCCCGCGCAGTGGAGCGAGACGCGTGGCGCATCTGCCATGAGATCAACCGCAGGGCGGTCGTCACGCCTGCGGCGGTGGCGGCAGCGGCCATACTGCCGATAAGCCGGACCGGTATCACGCTGGCGCAGTTTAAGCTCAACTCACAGGCGATACTGGACTGCCTCGCCGCAAAGGGCGCTGAGATACCCAGGGAGCTGGCGGGTTCGCCGGAGGCGGTCCTTCAGGAGGCCGTCGCCAGGTTGGCGAAGGCGAAAGTCGTCATCATAAAAAACGACGCCCTGGAGCCCTTCATCGCAGTGGAGGAGCAAAAGCGCGTGCCGCTTTCCTTCTTCAGGAACAGCGTCGTTCACTTCCTCATGACGCCCGGCGTGCTCTGCAAGCTCCTGCTCTGGCGGGCGAAGCACGAGGACGCTCCGACCGTGCAGGAGCTCTCGGAGGACATTGCCGCTGCGAAGGTGCTGTTGCACCACGAATTCCGCTTCGCGGCGAGCCGTCGCATCGACGAACACGTGGAGAAGTCCGCGCGCATACTCGAGAAGATGGGGGCGATCGCCCGCTCCGAAGACGGCAGGCTCATCCCGCGCACCTCGGGGCTGTGGATCATGGATCTTCTCTCCGCACAGATAAGGCCGTTCGTCGAGACGCTGTGGGTCGCCACGCGATACGCCGAGGAACGCATGAAGAACCCTCTCGACGAGAGGACGCTCATCGACAACATGCTCACCGCAGGGGGCGACATGTATCAGCTGGGCAGGGTTCGTTTCCGCGAGTCCGTGACAAAGGATGGCTTTGCCAACGCCATCAAGGCGCTCTGCAGCTTCAAGATCATCATGCCCGAGCCTCAGAGAGAGGGCGAGAAGCGCAGATCCTCATACGCGCCCACACAGAATGCAGAGGCCATGAAAAACCTTAAAGCGGAACTTGAAAAGCTCTTCTGAGGGGACAACAACTTAATTATCAACGATTATTTCCGCCTCAATATAGGGCAGTGAGGGTCTGCGCCGTGCGCGGGCTGATAAGGTGCTGATCAGGAGATTTTATCCACAGGCTTATCCATCGGTCATGTGAAAACAGGGGCGGAATCTTCAAGCTCTTCTTTAAGGTCTTCTTCAGACGATGAGTACTCTTCCCTGCCGCGGCCGTCGCCTTCCTGCTCGCCGTGATGATGCTGCGCATCCCCTTGAGAGCCGGCGGCAGTCACGCGCTCATGGGGGGACTTCTCGCCCCCCGGAGAGGCTTGCGAATAGCTGATCGCCGCGAAGAAATACGGAGGGCCGCCCTTGTCCGCCTGCGACATGGCTATGGCGAACGGATCGCTGTTGGCATCCTGCATGGCAGCGCCGCCCGCCGAGAGCATGTTCCCGGCATGGCCGGAGGCACGCCCTGATTGTGACGAAACATCTGTGCGGACGTCGGACGCGCGCCGGCCTCCGCTTCCCTCTTCCGATTTATTGAAACCGGCCGATGCGTCGGAACCCAACTCAGCAGAAGCGAGCAGATACGGCCCGCTGTGCCCTGAGAAGATATCGCGGAGCCACGAGGACAACCGGCTCACCAGGACAGCTATCGGAGGACCGGCCTTCTCCTCGGCCCTCTCGAAGCAGCGCCCCACCGACGAGACCGCGCTCTCAACCGCGCGCCGCACTGAGCCTCGCAGAACGCTATCGTCCGCCGCAGGCCTGAGCCCAAGCTCGGACTTCAATTCCGAAACCGCGCGCCTTGCCAGCTCCCCGATCTCGGAACCAGCGGCCTCGAGAATGGAGACGACGGGCGGCAGATCTTTCTGCGCGAGAGGGAGTATTATCCCGCTGTCGCTTATTCCGTGCGAAGGCTCGGCAGACTGTTCTGCTACGGCCGAAGCCGCCTTGGTTTCCTGTTTTTCACTTGTCGCTTCCTGCGCAGAAGCGGGGACTTCAACTTCGTCGGCCGCAAGCAGAACCGGCTCCTCCGCGCGAGGCTCGGGATCGTCGAGGGATATCAGCGGTTCGCTCGGAGGCGCGGGTTCGCCGGCCTCCTCGGAGAAGACATCCTCGGACGAATCGGAAAAAATCTTCGCGGAATTTTGCAGCGCCGCCGCATCGTCCTGATCGAGCCAGGGATCGTCGTACGAATACAGATCCTCTTCAGGGAAATCGGAGCAGCTGTGCGAATACGGGTCGCAGGACTCGGCCGGATCCGCCTCGATCTCTTCCTCGCAGAGGATGACGAGTTCACCGTCCTGATCGATGGAGGCGACGATATCACCGCCATCATCGTAGATATCTACCGTGCCGTCCTGATTGGTGACCGGATAGAGGGGACCGTACTGTTCTTCGAGACTCGGAAGGAGCAGGGCCACGATCTCTTCGGCAAGCGCAAGGCTGCCGGAGACAGGGACGCTTGAAGCCTGTATTTTCAACTGGTTGTCGGACATCCATATTTATTATCGGCTCGAATCGGACCAAAGTTGCGCGGCCTTTTGATTTTTTTAAGTCATTGATATCATGCATGTTTATTGCTCATTTTATATCGATTTTTAAAAATCGACCCCTGGGCCGGCCGTGTTGACAAATGCGGCTGGTATGTGCCAAAAAGCCGAGCTCGTTGAAAATTGAGATCGAGATTGGAGTTAAGATTTTCAGGGATCGTCCAACGGTAGGACGCCAGCCTCTGGAGCTGGTTATCTAGGTTCGAATCCTAGTCCCTGAGCAGCAAAAGCCTCCACGAAAGTGGGGGCTTTTTGCTGCTCACAGGCAGGGTAAGAGACGCCCTCTGCACAAATAACCCTACGGGAGCTGTTCAGTTTTTCCCCATCCGAACGAGGACCCGGTGTTTGATGAGAT
>JBAZOP010000088.1 GCA_041648665.1 bacterium
GACTCCAAGCAGGCCAGTTTCTTTTCCGATCTTCCCGACGAGAGTGCCAACCGAGAGCTCGGCGGAATCTACACTCCCCACTACATCGCGCGCTTCTTTGCCAGGTTTCTGAAGGAGAACCTGACACCGCCGCTGTTCCGCAGCCTCAAACTGGCCGACCCGGCGTGCGGATCCGGTATCTTCCTTCGCACGACGCTGGAAATGCAATGCGACCCCCTGCAGGACATCGACATCCATGCGGTGGCCGGCCAGGCATTCCAGAACGTACTCGGCATCGATGTTGAGGAAACCGCGTGCCAAGCGACCAGACTCTCACTGTCGCTGCTCCATCTCGTCCTCACCGGAAGTTTCCCTAGCGCTCTTCGGATTGAGTCTGCCGAGGTGATCGAATACTACGCGAAACACCTCGGGCTCAAGGAGGCTTACGACGCAGTCGTTACGAACCCGCCTTTCATCAAGTGGGACGCAGTCCCTGAGGACTGGCGCCAGAGGATTAGCAAGTTCATGGCGACCGAGGCGACCGGCAAGATCGACCTCTTCCTCGCACTCTTGAAGGTCGGACTCGAGATGGTCAAGCCAGGAGGCTTTCTCCTCTACGTCCTGCCCCACAGCTTCCTGATCGCTCGTAATGCAGCCAAGCTACGTCAACGGATCGCTGCCGAGTTCTGGGTACGCGTAATAGTCGATCTCTCTGAGATACCTGTATTTGGTGATGTTGGAGCCTATGTTGTTCTGTTGATACTACAGAAGAAGCCCCGACACGCCGCCGAAGAACCCTTGGCAGCCGTCGTTCATTGCAGGGGGTACGTCGGGTTCGCTCTGCAGAGCGCCCTGGAGGGCAAGCGCACCACCTCTGATTTCTACAGCATCCACGATACCTCGCAAGCTACGTTCAGGGCGAAGACCTGGCAAGTCCCGCCGCCCAGCCAGCAGGGGCTCGCCGCGGCTCTGCGGCGGTTCACTCGTCTCGATGATTTCCTGATTGTCAGGGAGGGGTTTGTCACGGGCGCCGATGACGTATTCATCCGTCGGCGGGCGGACGCGCCCCCTGGCGAGGAGAAGGCATACCGGCCGTTTCTACACGACCGAGAGATGGGGCGCTACAGAGTCCCGAAGAACACCAAGGAGGTGGTCTTCTATCCGTTCGAGAATGACCGCAGACTAGAGGCCACCGAAGTTCGAAAGCGTTTCCCTGCGACGTGGGCGTTTCTGGGGGAACACAAGAAGCTTCTCCAGGAACGAGCGTCCGTGAGAGCGAAGACGGTCGAGTGGTGGTGCCCAGAGCGCCCCCGCTCCCCAGAAAACATGCTGCGGCCGAAGCTCGTCAGCCCACACCTCATTCTGCTTCCGCGCTTCTCATTCGACGAGACGGGACAATACGCGATTTCGCATAGTCCTCTGTTGTATCCACGAGACCCCTCAAGCCAAACGGATTTCCTGCTCTACTTCTTGGCTGTCCTCAACTCGTCGGTTGCGTACTGGCAGATTGCCATGCTCTCCCACAAGTACAGTCGTGGCTACGCGATGCTTGAGCCGAAGACGCTGAAGGAGCTCCGAATTCCACCACCTGCGGAAGTTCATCCGTCAAGGATGAAGCGGCTCCTGGCGCTAGTCCGCCGACGTCTGGACAACTCAGACGCCCAGGATCTCGAACTCGACATCGATCGCGTCGTGGCGGACCTGTATGGCCTCTCGACGACAGATCGAATCGAGATCGGTATGGAGCGGTAGGTGCTTCGCGTTGTCCTCGCGGCTGAGAAACTGACGCATCGGCCGAATCTACTGCAGAAGTTGCTGGGGCGCCTTCGCTCGGCCGGCAAACAGCCCGTGCTGGCCGTGCAATTCGTTAAGCAGAAGGCCGACGGCGGACGCGCTATCGCCGCCCATGAGGGCAATGCCAGCACGACAGACTACCGGGATTGGAGGTTCCGCACGGCCGCCCGCGACGTCTGGGGACAGTACTTCGAGATTTGGAAGCCA
This sequence comes from bacterium, assembly GCA_041648665.1. NCBI lineage: Bacteria > bacterium. The sequence goes on from JBAZOP010000088.1 coordinate 1,981, forward strand.
CTTGGCAGTCGTCAGGATGAATGGTACCTGCACCAGGCGTACTTGCATCTCTTTCGCACGGAAATGCCCTCACATAGCCTCATTGAGTTTCTTGCGCTGCATTCCGACCCGAACGACGAAACCGACGAGCCGGTTGGCTCCTATAAACGGGGACCACATCTTCACGTCACACAGTCATCCGAGCCGCTACCGCACTGTCACTTCCCATTGAATCTCGGACAACTGGACCAGGTTCTGTCTTCCGTTGATGACCTGACGCTGGCCCTCGAAAGTGCGATCGGCGTGATTGCACACGATGTCCTCGGCAGGTTTGGCTACTGAGACTGCACACACTGCGCGGTCACACCTGTACAAATCTCCGCCGACACTGGGGGCCCGAGAGTCATTTGTTGGGTTCCAACATAGTCCGCCAGGTCGACACCGAGTACACCAACGAGTAGGCACGAGGCCTAGTCTCCGGTTATCTAAGCCATCCCCAAGACCGGATTTCTGGCGAATGTCATCCTGTCCAATCTGGACCAGTATTGCGCCTATGCGCTTGATTCTGCTCTATTGGGCAAAGAGAAAGGGTTCAAGACCAACCAGGTGTACCAAGCACGATCACGTTCAACTCTTGTCGAGGATCACAAAACAGCGCTGAGAGGCGCTGTGTTTCGTTTCGGTGAGCCTGTCCCGCAGCATGGTTCCTGCCCAGGTAGGAATTCGAATCCTACACAGTGACCGCGCCGTCGAGAGCCGTAAGTGGTACCATCCCCGCAGTACATCGCTGCGAGCCACGACAGACGCTGAGGGAGACAGGCTCATGTTCCGACGGAAGCGCTCGGATACCAAAGTGGCGAGCATAGAGGAGCAATACGGCCTCGACCTTGGCGTTCGCGGTGACATGAAGTTGGGTAGGCTCCTTCAGCTCACGGGTTGCGAGACCGTCACAGATCTGAGGAGCCTCGGAAGTGACGGGATCCGACGGCGCCTGGCCCGCGCTCGCCCGCAGCCCGATCCGCAGATCACGAGCTACCTCGAGCATCTACTCGTGAAGTACGCGCTGCGACCGCAGGACGAGGAGGCGATTCGAAGGGCTCGTGCGCAGTACGAAGGATTGCTGCTCGGTGGCTGGGAAGGCGGCAACCCCCGGATTCGCTACGCTGGCTCAGTCGCGAAGGGGACCGCTATCCGTGTCTCGTACGATCTTGACATGGTGCTCTACTTCCCCGCAGAGAGTGCGATGAGCATAAGCGAATGCTACGAGGCGGTCGAGAGGCGGCTACGTAGCGCAAGACGCCGGCCGAAACGCAGGAATGTGGCGCTTCGGGTTCAACATCCTGGCTTTCACGTTGATATCGTGCCCGGAAAGACTCTCAAGAGTGATTCCCGGTACGCGAATCTCTACGTGAGCGGGGCACGGACCACCCGTCAGACCAGTATCGAGCAGCATGTCGCCCACGTGCGCGAGGGTGGATTACGCGACGTACTCCAGATCCTCAAGCTGTGGCGAGTGCGGCACAAAGTCCCAATTGGCTCCTTCGCAATCGAGCTGGCGACTGCCGAGGCGCTGCGCGGCTACCAAGACCCGAAACTGGATCGCCGCGTCATGCGCGTGCTCGAGTTCCTTCGGGACGATTTCCAGAGTGCTCGGCTACTCGATCCTGCCAATAGCAATAACATCATCTCGGATCTCGTGTCGTTGCACAACAAGCGCCGTGTCGCTGAGATCGCGGCCCGCGGCTGCTCCGAGGATTTCTGGAAACACGTTGTCTGGTGACGACGCTCCTGCTCCGCCGCACCCTATTTCGAGCTCGCCGCCAGCATGCTCAGTGATTTCGCCGCCACTGATGGGGGAATCCGGTCTCTGAGACGCCGCAGTGCCGGCATGTGACACTTCCGCACTACTTTCCCGGAACCGCACGGACACAGCCAGTGCCCCCTGACCTCCGGTCTGGCGAGGTAGTCGAGGTACCCACGCAAGATACGGCCATCAATGGGCCCGAGGTGTTCCTGATAGAACTGGAGTAGTCCTTCCGAGCCATGCGCCCACTCTCCGTGGGGCCACCCGGCGCCCAACTCTACCAGGCTGTTGCCCAGGAGATACGTTCTCACCGGTCCGCTGATGTAGTCGATCAGAGGCCTCTCTGCGAACCCATGGAGCCAATACTCCTCCGGGAGGCAGATACAAAGCGCGCCATCCGAGTTGACATGTCGGTCTGGCGCGCGGGGGATTCGGCCTGCGCTTTCGCGTACGATGGGCTGGGAATCCGGGTAGTCTTGTGGAAGGTCAATCTCGATTTCATAGGTATCAAGACGCCTGCCCTCGTATTCGATCCGGAACGGACCCTTGAATCTGAGGTGGCCGGCCTCTTCCGAGGCGATCAGTTCCGGGAACGCCTGCGCCACCTCGTTCTTGAGTCGGTCGAGTTGTGCTTGGTCGTGACGCGGGCGACGATGACTCATACGAGGCGGTTGCACCACGGCTTTGTCGGAGCGCTGATGCCCGCGGCTGCGCGTTTCAGCGCCTCCACACGGGACTCCTTCGAATCCTCAGGAAGCGCGCCAAAGACACCTTCCCATCCGGACGCCGCCACGGTAGTCAGGGTGTCCTTGGCCACGAGGGCAAGAATCTGGCGTACGTTGTCGTCGAACGCCTCGGAGAGGTCGTTGCCGTCGGGATTCGCCGGGTCCTTGATCGTGATGTCGTCGACATTGTCGCGCAGCTCGGTAAGGACGTGCTTCAGCTGCTCCTCCAAGGAATCCTTCTTGTGATCCTTGAGAAGCTCGATAACGGCAAGCTCGAGTACAAAGGTGCGTACCGAGAGGCTCTTGCGAGTTCGCCAGACCTTGAGCACCTTGATGGCATCGGAAACGCCGCTATCCCTGACATGCTTGATATGAGTATCGAGGTTCGTCTTGAGCCGCTTCTTATCGCCGGAAGCTCGATAGAGAAAGGTATCGGATTTCGCGTCATCCACGTAGCGCCCTGGAACGACGTCCACATGGAAATCGGCCTTATCGCTAAGACCCATCAGGCGCAGGGCCTGCGTCTTCGTCACTACCGTGTACTTGGTTTCAAGCGCCTTACGCACGTTGTTGAAGACTTCTTCAAGCGTCTCGGCGTTTTCGTCATCGTCGCGCGGGAAGTAGCAGATGATATCCAGGTCGTAGGATTCGCGGACGAGCGTGCCCTTGGCCTTGGATCCTCCGTACTTGATGGTCGGGGATGAGTCGAATTCGTCCCGCAGCAGTTCTTCCACTTCGCCGCGGATCTTCTGAAGCTCCTTGAGCTCCGTGCTGTCGTCAGAAAGCGCCTGGCTGTCCAGAAACACCTTCAAGTAGTCCTTGTTATTCATATTGTTTGTCATTAGCATTAATCCTTGTGCGAAGGTTGAATCCTCCGCTTCCCTTGTCGAAATCGTAGACACATAGTGCGGGATGAACCTTTGGCAGTAGGTCGTATCCGCAAGCAACGGCTATGGGTGCCGGAATCGCTGGGAAGAGGCTGATTTCCTCTAGTCCGACATGTCTCTTCATCAGTTCAGCGAGCAGTCTGCGGTAAAGCTGCCGGAACTCCTCGAGGTCCTGCCGCTGACGCAATAAGTCCGTGGTCAGAGGCTGATCCTTGAGCGTTAACTCATATATGGAGTAGGACGCATCAATTGTCGGCGGCAGCTGTTCACGATGCACCTGGCCGCTGAGTGAAATGATCAACGCCACTTTCCCGTTGTCTGCACCCTGCTGTAGTGGTTTCCACTCGTATGCTGCGACTTCTTCCGAGGTGCGCCAAACCCAGGGATTGGAGCCGTCCCGATGCCGCTGAAACAGGTCGACCGGAATCTTGTTACTGAGACGGCTACCAAGGAAGATCAGGAGATGGATGGGGGCCAGAGCAAAGAGCGAGATGTGACGCGTCTTGTCTACATCCATCCCAGGACTGTAGAGCGCGCGGACCTCCCGCGCGATCTGCCGCTGAGCGACGTTCACGAATTCATCTGAGTCGTCGTCGATCCCGGTGAGGTCGATGATGTGACCCTTTCGGTCGACGGGGTACCTGGGAGCGACCGCTTCCGTGACGTGGCCGATGGGGATGTCGACCGCATCACCGGCGATCTTGGCTTTCAACTGCACCACGCTGGTAGCAAGTTCAGGCCCCAGACTGGTCATATGGAGGATCCGCGTCTCGTGCGCCTCCTTGTATGCCCGAAGCGTTTCGCGCGGGTACTCTGTCCATCGCGTGTCAATCAATGTATGGCACGGCTGGCATAACAACATGAGGTTAGCGACATCGTTGATGTCCACCGGGCGTTCTCCCTCTGCGCCCCTGGGCCCCTCTGGGCTGAATGCGACGATATGCGCGCGCTCGGAGAAATTGCCCTCCTTGAGCGTGAGAGGGTGTTCGAACAAATACTCGTTGCAGCCAGGGAACTCGCATCGACCCCCGGCGCGTACCGCGAGTAGAATCTTGGTCGCTTCCTTGAGATCGCGAGAGGCTGCCTGAATAGGTGACCCACTCGACGATGGCGGAAGCATCTTGGGTTTCGTCTTCTTTGGCATAGCAACTCACACGTTAGGAATAGAAGCGACCACGACACCTTGCACCAGGAAATCCCTAGTGAGGATGATCGGCTTGTGTCTTGGATTCCGTGATCGTGGCAGCAGCATTATCACTTTGTCGTCGCGCCGATACTCCTTGATCGTCGCGTCGTCATCGATGAGGGCGACCACGATCTGACCATTCTCGGCCGTCGACTGCTGTCGGACAAGAACAAGTCCGCCATCCTTGATACCTGCCAAGGTCATCGAGTCGCCCTGGGTGCGCAAGAGGAAGTAGCGGTGCGGCGGTCGAGCGAGGCCGACGGAAACTGGGATGGTCGCTTCGATGTTCTCAGTGGCGAGGAGTGGCGCTCCACATGGAGCGGTGCCCACGAGCGGCACCTGCACCGTACGTGCGTGGTCTGTCGTCTCTGATGGACTGCGCAGCAGCCGCAGCTCGCCATTCGGACGACGGGCCAGGTAGCCGGCCTCCTGCAGACGATTGATGATCACGGCTGCCGAGCGCGGTGAACGGTAGCCCAGGAGTGCGGCGAGCTTGCGCACCGATGGCGCTTGACCCGTGTGCACGATCTGATTGCGGATCGAGGCTAGCGCCTTGCGCTGGACGCTGTCGAGGTGATGGCTTCTTACTTTCATACATCCGTAGTGTATGCTGGTGTATGCTCATCTGTCAAGAAGCGTGCTGTGGATAAGGTCTGAAGGTAGTCTCGACATGCCCGCATCGTGAGACGCCGACCACTCTGCTGCCGTAACACCCATTCGCCTCGTCACGGGCGTCGGCGGCGACCCAGCACGTGGTGCAATGGTCAGTCACACCGCTCGGTGGCCGCCACACGAATGAAACGGCCCGAGGTACAATGCGAGAACCATGTGTCCCGACCACGCCGACTCCGACGACGATTTCGGGCAGCTGCCGCGGAGCAGCCCGCAGCACGAGCTGGAGCGCGCTTCCAGCGCGGCGCTCGACCATCTCCTGACAAGTAAGTACGACCGCGAGCTTGAGCTGCGGTCCGAGCCCGGTCCCGACACGGGCGTGGATAGATATCTCGAAGTGAAGGTCAATGGTCGCTACACGAAGTGCCAGGCGTTGGTACAGCTCAAGGGCACGGACTCTGCTAAGCCGCTTTCCAAGGGAGGCCTCGCGCATCCGGTCGAGGTGTACAACCTCAACTACCTGCGCCAGGGTCTATCTTCCATCTACATCTTGTACGACCGTCCGCGGGATGAGTTCTGGTACGCGTGGGCCCGGGATGAACGGGGTCGCCTCGATGCGGAGCGGCCTGGGTGGCGCGACAAACGCAAGGTGCGGCTGCACTTCAAGAGGCGGCTCGACGCCGGGGGGATCACAGAGATACGAGCGAGGGTGCTGGCCGAAGGAAGGCTCGCCCGCGACGTGCTTGAACGGCACGCGCGACTGCAGGTGGGGGACAAACTCACGCTAGCGTTGCAGCAAAACAAGCCGGTGATCACTGACGGGAGCGAGGCGCTCGACAGGTTGCTCGCCGAGGGGTTCGACATGGCCGCGGCGGGCCGCGCCGACGAAGTACTCGAGTTGGCGACTAAGTTATCGGCGGAGAGCAGGAGCTACGCGGGGGTGCAGCTCATATTGGCGAACGCCGAGTTCATGCGCTCCCGCGCTCAGCACGCGCTCGGGTACCTAGCCGAGGCTGCGCTCAAGGCGGATCAGCTGCCCACCGAGGCTCACGAACTTCTTGCAGGCCTACAGCTGGAATGCGAGTTCCTCGCGGGCCGGATCTCACGCGACGAGTACCTCCGGAAGCAACACGCCTTTGCCGCCTCGTGCGCAACTCCTCTACGAGACTTCCACCGACTCGAGGAGCTGCGCCTCGAGTTCCTGGACCAACCTACACCCGACCGCCAGGATGAGATCCTCGAAGAGGTAGTGGCAATCGACGCGAGAGTACAGGGGGACTCAGACGCTGGCCCGGGTCGGAAGGCGCACGCCCGGTTCATGCACCTGCTTCTGCGAGGCCTGAGGTGGAGCGCTGAGCTGCAGGAATGGAGCCTCGTGGCCATGTTGCTGAGGGCGTTCGGGCTGATGACGCCATCGGATGCCGACGAACGGGCCAAGGGCGCGGCCCGCGAGGTTGATTGCTTCATCGCGGACGTCAGCACGTTCATCGAGGAGGTGCGGCAGCTCTCCCAGCCCTGGATTTTGGGCGAGGCGCTTCTCCTGCGAGCGCTCGCTTACGTCATCCAACTGAGGTTCGTCTGCATGGCTCGGGTGCTGACCGGAGGAGCATTCGGCCGCGAGGACCAGCATCTGCAGACCGAGAAGGACGCCCTTGCCGCGGTCGACGTGTTTCGACGTGCAGGCATGCTCCACGCTGAACTGCGCGCCCAAATGGTCCTCGCCGACTACTACGAACTGACGAACCATGGCGACAAGGCGCGCGAGCTGGCCCTCCAGGCGCAGCCCACGGTCGAGGCCATGAGCTACGGCAATCTCGTTGCCTCGGTTCGTGCATATGTCGCCGGGCGCTCGATGCTCCGCCAGGATGCGGACCGCTTGGCCGGATTCCTGACGGGCGGCCTGTTTGCTATGTTGGCCTCGCTCACGGACGACGAACTGCACCTCATGGCACGACGAACCGCCTCGCGATTTCCGGTCTCCGAGGAACAGATGGGGACCTTCGAGGTGAGCTTCTTCGCCGGCAGGGAGGCCGGTCGGGAACGCGTCCGGTGGTGCCGGTACCTCAACTTGGAGGAGAGGCGGCCACCCGCGGGGAAGCCATGGGAGATCGCTCTGCCGCTCGTCTGGCGTTGCGTGCGCCGCCAACATATCATTGAGGCGCCCCGATCCGAGTGGCTCCGGTTCCTGCGGGGTTTTGAGCGAACCCACTGCGAGGACTGCTCCGACCGCAATCCGCTGGAGACAGATGCCAGCAACACCCAGCCCTCGAAGTGTCCAGACTAGCCGACCGCGCGACGATGCGTCCTGTTCTTGACGCATTGCCGTCCAATCCTGTATCATTAACTCATGTATGCCTTCACATTCAAACAACCAGCGTCCTAGGATAACAAGACAACGCCTCTGGTATCTCTACTGCCTCGTTGGTCTTACTGAGTCAGATATTGAGAAGATCACCGGATGGCCTCGTCAGGAGATAGAGGCACGTTTGCGTACCTGGGGTCTCACGTTCCTGTCGCCAGTATCCCGATGCACCAACCGTTTTCTCGAACGCCGCATAGAGCGTTCCATCGTGCACCCGCTCAATTCCTTCACCAAGATGGAGCTCGTGGCTTCCATGCGTGAGCAACTGCGCGACGCAGTGCTCGATAATCCCGTCGACTGGGACTGCGTTGATCGGCTGCGCTGGTTGCCTCAGATTGAAGCAGAGGCATCCTCGGTGCCCCCGATACCACAGGAGTTACTATAAGAACGCAGCCTCTCTGCGCTTGCCACCACTGCCGGGTATATGTTATCGAGTTCGGAAAGGACCCAATATGGTCCACGTACCGGGGTATTGTCCCCACGAATGAACCTCGCGAAGCCATCCTTTGGCGTAAATCTAGCGACGCAACCGTTCGCTGCGACCAGTTCTTGAAACATAATTTTCAACAACGCCTGCTTTCTGGTGTTGGAGGCATGATTGTAGCCAACCATGGCCAAACGCAGGAGTTCTAGAAAACCCATCACGCTCATGAGCATCTTGCTCGGATCGACGCTCTCCACCTGGGCGAGCTGTGTGTCGACCTCACCAAGTTCCGCCTGCAGCCCGGCTATTGCCGCGGTGTAGTCCTGCGGCGTGTACGCGCCCTCCCGCAAGAGGGCGATTTTGTTGTCTTCGAGGTAGCTCAGGTCTCGACGTGCTCGGGTTCGCCTGTTCTCCAATTCGCAGCGCCGCTCTTCTCGCTCCCGACCGCGGCGGGCGAGCGCTCGACCACGCGCATCGCGACGAGTTTCTCGAGCGGCTGATCCGTGAAACCGCTCGCAGGGTTCTGGTGTTGTCCCAGCGCCAGGTACGTCGCCAGACAGGCGTCGACCTCATGCCGGAATTCGGGCCGGGCGATCAACTCGTCGTGAGCCTTACTGGCAACATCTCGAAGTTCATCGCGCTCACGGTCGAGGAGATCGTGGAAACGCTGCTTCACGAAGCCGCGCACGCCATGAACTTCGAGATGGGCATCAGGGACTGCTCGGCCTCCCAGTACCACAACCAGCGCTTCCGCGATGCTGCCCTTCGCCTCGGACTCGAGGTGACACAGGTCAGGCACTACGGCTACGCGCTCACAATGATGCCGCCGGAGACGGCGGCCATCTACAAGGAGGAGATCAAGTCGCTCACCGAGGTCCTTGTGCACAGACGGCGGATCACGCCGACTGGCGCACGACCGTCCAAGCCATCCCGGTCTAGGTCCGACGATGTGTTGACAACGCATTCCGCCCAAGAGCGTCCGATATCGAGGCCCTCCGCGATGCAAGGCCTTGCCCGTGTCAATCCAATAATAGCATGTAATTGGAATTACACGCGGAAATCGGTCATCCCGCTGCGTCAGCCAAGCTCAACAGAACGGCAGTGTCGCGGGGGCTCAACGCCGCGTGACATGGCAATTTCGCGCGGAATTCGAACAGAGTCGCAGACTTCTCTACATTGGCTGACCTAGCCTTGGCCGCGCGGCCCTTCCTGACTCCCGTCACGTGAAGCACCAAAGAACATCTTGTGACGTCCCTACAAGGGTCTGCACCAATGCCACAAGCCAAGCTCAGCTTGCCTGGCTGCATGGCCTGGCTGCATGGCTCGGGTTGACGTGCGATTCTAATGGAGAGTATCATACCTTAATATGCAACATTCTGGGGGGGACATGAGTCCCAAACACAACAATGCCGGACCATTTCGGAACCGACGCCTCGTAGCGGTCGGTCTGGTTGTGCTGGTCCTCATGCTGGGGGCCGCGTCCAGCATGATCTCATGTCGCTGGGAGGCCTCGGAGAACAAGCAGAAGGCGTGTGAGGAACCCGTCGCTGGTCCTCCAAGCAGGGAAGCGCTCAAATGCAGGTTACTTCGAAGCTCGAACGCCGGCGAACTTCCGCGGCGACTCTCAACTGCAGATGCAGATCGGCTCCTCGACGAGGCGCAGAGACTCTCCGACGCCAAGAGAGCATTCCGACGGGGTGAGGTTTCCCCGGTGCAGGTTCAGCAGCAGGCGCGACGGTTCGAAGACGTATGCCTTCAACTGGTGAACATGTCGTGTGAACGCCTCTTCTTCTCGCCGGAGAGGCCGCAATGACCAGACGCTCACTAGCGCCGGGCCTGGTCACCGTCATTCAGTTGATGACACTCCTACCGTCAAGCGAGCGCGTAAGCTCGGAGCCGTGATTCCAATTCCTCCCCTGGATATGAATGTACTGGTCCGGTCCTTCGAGGGCTACCTGCGCGTCGAGCGCGGCCGTAGTCCGATAACCATCAAGAGATAC
>JBAZOP010000089.1 GCA_041648665.1 bacterium
TAGAACGCCTGTTCGTTGAAGCCGAAGGATATCGCCTCGAACGGGTCGATGGAGCTCTGGGCCATGGCGCCGCTGGTCCTGCCGTGCACCGTCATGCGCGCGGCGTTCGCCCACTCGAAGAAGGAGGTGTCCATGCCGTTGATGGTCGGTCTCACGAAGCCGGGGGGCTTTATCAGCGCGGCCCTCTGGTCTTCAAAGCGATAGATCGGCTCGAAGAGGAAGAGGGGGACCTTTTTTCCGAGGAAGATGAACGCGTTCTTGATGTGCGAGCGGAAGATGCGGTCGAAATCCCCCTTGAACGCGGAATCGAAGTCTTCGTCGAACCACCAGAACCAGTCGCTGCCGCATGCGGCCATGAACGAGTCCAGGGCGTTGGCCGAGTTCTCGTCGCGCGAGGCCGCGCTCAAGGACTCTCCCAGTTCGTCCATGGCGCGGCGCAGGTAGTCCCATGCCTGGTTCTTCTGCGGTTTTCCGATCCAGATGTGGAAGTTGGCGTCGATCCAGGAGCCGGAGTGGAGCTTCTCGATCTTGTGCTTCGGCGGGTTGGCCTCGATGTATTCGCGGAGCTTCACGGTGGGCAGCCCCTCCGCTTCGATCGTGCTGAAGAGTGAGCGGAGGAACTCCTTGCCGGAATCCGGATAGTATTCCCACGGATTTTCGCCGTCTAGGATGATGGTGACGAGTTTTTTCTCGTCGGCCTTGGCCGCTGCGGAGTCTATCCTTCTCAGGTGGCCCATCAGGTCTTCGACCGCCTCCGGCGCCGTCTTCCGGCTGTAGACGAAGCCGATGAGGTCGGAGAGCCCGTGATCGCGGAACACGATGCCGACGCTCTTGCCGTCGTGGGTCGCGAGGTACGGCCTGTGTTTATCCACGGACCTGGTCTCCGGGAAGGAGCAGGCCAGCACCATGTCGTCGGTGGCTATCCATTTCACGCCGGCGTCGGCCAAAAGCGGGATCATCTCGGGGCATACGCTCCCCTCCGACGGCCAAAGGCCCTGGGGTCGCGCCCCGAACCAGCGCTCCATGGAGTCGAGGGCGCGATTTATCTGCAGCCCTGCGAACGCCGGGGCGGAGAAGCGCTGCGGGAGCTTGGCCTTCGGCATCGACCTCTTCGCGATGTCGGTGTCGATGAGCAACGGAAGTATCGGATGATAGTAGGGGGTCGTCGAGATCTCGACGTTCTGCGACGACGAAGCGTCCCTGATCTCCTGTATCAGATTGCGCAATATCCTCTTCTGCGCATCGAGCACGAAGGCCTTGTCCTGCTCGGTGAGGTGCCTGCTCTCCAAGAGCATCCTCTCCAGCTCGGGTATCTCCTCGCGAGCGGCGAATCCGAACCAGACGAGGTTGAAGAGGACCTGCAGGTCCCGGTAGTCCTGCGAGGAGAAGAAACGCACCGCCTGGTCGAAGTCCACGATCGACGGGTCTTCGCCCAGCCTGTCGCGAAGCTTCTTGTATATGCCGCAGGGTTTGATTTTCCTCTCGGTGTTTGCGGAGAAGAAGTGGCGCAGCAGGAATATCTTCTGCTGGGTGGTGAGATCGTCGGCCGGCACGAGCGTGTGCTCCAGGAACGCGTCGGACGCCCCCTCCTCAGTGTATGCCAGGAGCTGTCTCACGAGCGACGGGACGAAGTTCACGACGCCTTTGACGTTCGGGAACTGTTTGTAGAGCTTCAGCATGTCGTAATAGGAGTGGGTGCCGTGCAGGCGGACCCAGGGCATGGTGCACTCGCCGCTCTTCATGTCGCGATAGAATGGTTGGTGCATGTGCCAGACGAAAGCGAGGGAGATGTTCCTCATGGGTGCGGTTTTTTCGGTCATATCGCGGCGCTCATGTAGTAGGCGTCAGACCGTCGCGCCCTTGGGAATCACGACGATGCCCTCGGGGGAGACGGTGAACCTCTTGCGATCCTTCTCAAGGTCGTAGCCGATCGTCGCGTGAGGCGAGATCACCACGTCTTTGTCGATCACAGCGCGCCTGATCTTGGCGTATCTGCCCACGTTGACGTGGTCGAACAATATGCTTTCCTCGATCTGCGAGAAGCTGTTCACCCTCACGCACGGGGAGAGTATGCTCCGGTCGATCTTTCCGCCGGAGATGATCACGCCGTCGCAGACGAGCGAGTCGGTCGCCATGCCGATCCTGTCGGACTTCTCGTCCGAGAAGACGAACTTCGCGGGAGGGTCGGACTCGCGCGCGGTCTTTATGGACCACGCCCTGTTGTAGAGGTTGAAGATCGGCGATACCGATACCAGGTCCATCGAGGCCTTCCAATATCCGTCGATCGTACCTATGTCGCGCCAGTACCCGCGTTCCTGAGGGTTGGCTCCGGGCACCGGGTTCTCCGCGAAATTGTAGGCCATCACCTTTTTGTTCTTGAAGAGCGCCGGTATGATGTCCTTTCCGAAGTCGTGCGCGGAAGCATCGTTTTCCGCGTCCCTCCGCACGGCCTCAATCAGGACCTCCGTCTTGAAGATGTATATCCCCATGGAGCAGAGCGACATCTTCGGGTTGCCCGGCATGGGCGGCGGGTCTTTGGGTTTCTCCTTGAAGTCGGTAACCTGCCAATTTTTGTCGCAGTCGATTATCCCGAAGGACCTGGCCTCCTTGAGCGGCTGCGGGACCACCGCGATGGTGATGTCCGCATCCGTCTTCTCGTGGAACTCGATGAAGTGCAGGCAATTCATGCGGTAGATGTGATCGCCGCCGAATATGAGCACGTTCTCCGGTCCCGAGTTGAATATATGGTGCAGATTCTGGAATACGGCGTCCGCGCTCCCCTTGTACCAGTGGGAGCCGACGCGCATTTGGGCCGGGACCGCGTCGATGAAATGGTCGAGCAGGGCCGGCAGGTGCCAACCCCTCTTGAGGTGGCGCAGGAGCGAGTCGGCCTTGAACTGTGTGAGCACGAGGATGCGGAAGAGGCCGGAGTTCACTATGTTCGACAGCACGAAATCGATGATGCGGTAATGGCCGCCGAACGGCACCGCCGGCTTCGCCCGCTCGTCGGTGAGGGGTCTTAACCTTTCGCCCTGGCCGCCAGCCAGGACTATGGAAAGGACAGGTTTCAAGAGGGCCCCCTCTCATTTGGTAAGAGATCAAAGAAGGCATTGTAAATAGTGGAGCAGGCCGATTAATGCAAGAAAAACATATATTTTGCTGATTTGAGGGGTTTTGTCGGCGAATCCTCCTCAATTCCGAGCATTGGACGGGAAAAACAGCATATCTAGCCGAAAATACGTTGAAACTCCTGGCCTCCGGCTGGTATTGGTCGATGTGCGCCCGTTGGGTTCTCGTAAAAAGCGCGCAACATATCCTGAGTTCGACCGATCATATAAGTAAGTAAGAAACGGAGACCCCCATGGCCATGATAGATATTGCAGGGAAGTTCTATGATGCATTTGTCAGGGAGCCGGTCAGCTTCTGGACCGGAAAGGATGCGGATAAGGTGGAGCCGCTCGATGCGCTCCCTGTATACGCCGGAGCCGCGCTCTGGCCGCTGGCCCTTCTTAGCATAGCCGGTTGCAGCGATGACGGCTCGGGAAAAACAGGGGATGCGGGCGGCGACAGCGACGTGGACGGAGACTCGGACGCCGACACTGACGTTGACAGCGGGGTGGACGCCGGGGGTATTCCGGCGGATCCCTGGGAGAGGGAGGGCTTCAACGGCAAGTTCGTCGAGTGCAAGAACGGGACTACCTGCACGGTGATCGACGTGGACATCTATCAGGAACAGAGCCCTGACACCGTGCACCTCATGACAGGGTACCCGCACAACCGCAAGGTGACCGCGAATCTCGTCTCGGGCTTTCCGATGAGCTCCCCGACAGTGAACTACGGCAGCGGCGAGCAATTCGACATCCAGGCGATCTACAACGGATGGGGCGAGATCCATTCCAAGAACGTGAGCAGCATGTCGGAAGGTTTCCTCGTCCCGTTCGAGACCTCCAAGCCGATCTCAGAGACCGAGGTGAATGAGGCGATAGGCCTGGCGAGCATCGACGAGCTGGGCGATGTCACCTATTCCCTCGTGGACGAGGTTGGCGTCGAATCGGCGCCTGACGCGGGCGCGCCGTTCGAGACCGGGACCGCGCATCCCGTGACGGTCGGCGCGGGCGTCGAGCTCGGCGGTAAGTTCTTCGTATCCGCTTCGGAGGAGGTCACCGGCGACGGCATGCTCATGGCGTTCGACATCAACGAATGGGGCGCGATAGGCGACCCCCCTGACTCCTATCTGGGCTACATAGCGACCTCCGGGAGATATCCCGCTGCTGTGGCGGCGATGGGTGAGAGCTCTGTGGCGGTCCTTAACACAGAGGGTGATGACGGCGCATCCATAGACGTAGCGAATATTGAGAGCGCGTCGATCATCGGTCATGTCCCCCTTGCGGATTATCCAAATGCCGTGGCGCTCAATGAGTTGCCGATCAGCGATGACGGCGAATATGCGGTGGTCGCCGTGGGTTCGTCCGGGGAAATGTCGACCCTGCTCTTCGTGGATATGGATCTCATGTCCGTGGTCGGGTCCGCCGAGTTCTGCGAGGGCGCCGACGTGCGTGACATCGTCCTTTTAGGCGGCAAGGCGTACGTGAGCGTTGAGGGCGCGTACTTGGGGCACGATGACGACGACGACGGGACCACCGGAAAGGTCGCAGTGGTGGACTTTGCGGATCCGACTGAGCCCATCATCGAGAGGCTCATAGACGTGGGCTTCGATGTGGGGTCCATAGGCGTCCACGAGTCCGGAATAGTTTACGTGGCAGTGACTGATCGGTGGTGGGAGGTGCCGGGCACTGCCGAGAATCCATGGTCGTATATCGTCGCTTTTGACCCGGCCAAGGTTACGGACGATCGGGTCGCGGCCAGCGTTTTTTGAGCAATTGAGTGGCGGCAACCGGTTCTGGTGCTGTATGATCGGCGCGTCAGGGGATCAGGAGGGCAGATGCTTCCGTTAGTGGTGTTCGGCGTGGTGCTTGGAGTCGGGGCGTTGGCGAGCGCATGTTCCGGTTCGAACGACGATGACTCCGGCGTAGTCGACACAGACACGGATACGGACGTAGACACTGACACCGATACGGATACGGACACGGATATCGATACAGATACAGATACTGACACCGATACGGACACGGATATCGATACAGATACAGATACTGACACCGATACAGATACCGACACTGACACCGACACCGACACCGATACCGATACGGATCTCTGCGTCAGGGACGGTTTCAACGCGCAGTTCTTCGAATGCTCCTACGATAGCGAGGAGGGTTCCGTCCTGGACCTCGACGCCTCCGGCGATACGCTGACGTTCTTGTCGACGTTTCCATTGGACAACAGGGTGGGTCGGATAGATATAAGTTCGTCCGATCCGCTGAACGCAGCCTCGGAAGAATATTACGACAGCATCGACGATGCGTACTCGGGCACGGACGACCTCTCTCCTGTCCAGGTCGTGACGCTCGAGGGGGGCGAGTTCTTCGTCCCATTCGCGAACTCATCCCTCGAATCAGGCGTCTCCGTCTACGACCCCTCCGGCACGATCCTGCAGTCGGAGCTCTTGAGCACCATAGTGATAGGCGGTTATCTCTACATCGATCCCGTGGAGGTGAAGTCTGGGCTGACCCTGGACGGCAGTTTCTACCTGGCGACAGCCGACGATGCCACCGGCACAGGTCTCATGTTCCCCTATGCGCAGGCTGCCGACGGCACCCTCGACCAGGGCGACGTCGACTTCCCTGTCTTCGCCTCGGGCGACTACCCGGCAGCCATTGAACACCTGAGCGGCGACCTGGTCGCGATGCTGAATTCCGAAGGCGATACGAACGCCTCCATCGACATCATCGACACTGCGGAGGTCGATCCGGCGGACGCGGTGGTGGGGACGATAGGGCTCAGCGCCACGTGCGCCGATCTCCTCTACGAGCTCAAACTTACGGAGGACAAAACGTACGCGATCGCGGCGTGCGATCTTTCGTGGCTGCATTTCGTCAACATGACCGCCGAATCCGAGGTCGGGACGCTGAACCTGGCCGCTTACGGCGAGATCAAAGACGTGGCGATCCTGGACGACATCGCTTTTGCGAGCGTGGACAGCGGCGCCCTGATTCCGGACAGCGGCAAGGTCGTCATGGTCGACTTCTCCAACCCCTCCGCTCCAACGGTGGAGAGGGTCATCGACGTGGGCCACGGCCTCGGGGCAGTAGCGGTCCACTCTTCGGGTACGGTCTACGTGGTCGCAAAGAGCTGCTGGGGCGAGGCGGTGGACGACTCCTCGCTTCAAAGGCGCGTCATCGCCTTCGACCCGGCGCTGGTGACCGTCGACAACATTTGAGAGCACCTCTAAAAACCTCCCTTTTGTCATTCCCGCGAAAGCGGGAATCCAGACTGGATCCCCGATAACACCACTCGGGGATGACATTTGATTTAGTCCTTGGAATTTAGACTCCTTTCAGGTTAGCACTCCCCGCATGTCGAAGATCCTCGTCAAGGCCCCGGCAAAGGTCAACGCCCTGCTCCGCGTTCTCTCGGGCAGGTCCGACGGCTATCATGAACTCGAGATGGTGATGGTCCCGCTCACGCTCTGCGACGAGATCGCGCTCACCGCCACCACGGGCGGTGTTGCCATATCCATCGACGGTCAGGCGGATGCCGGCATGTCGGGGGAGAAGAATCTGGCGTGCAGGGCCGCGCGCGCGTTCATCGAGGCGGCCGGCGTGGATGCGGGCGTGAATATCGAGCTCGCCAAACGCGTCCCGATCGCAGCGGGGTTGGGCGGGGGGTCGAGCGATGCGGCCGCAGTGCTCCGCGGGCTCAATACGCTTTTTGGTACAGGGCTTACCGCAGACAGGCTCGCGGGGATCGGAAAGGCGCTTGGCGCGGACGTCCCTTTTTTCTGCCACGGGAGGCCGGCCTTCGTTGAAGGGATCGGTGATCGTGTATCGGTTTACACGAGCTTTCCCAAGTCTTCGTATTTACTGGTTAATCCAGGGTTCCCGGTCTCGACCCCCTGGGTCTATAAACAATGGGATTTGCAGTTGACTATGAAACGACCCGATGCTAGGGTCCGCCCGCTTTTTCAGGTATTTAGCGATGTTATCGCGTTTCTCCACAACGATCTCGAGCAGGTGACGATTCCGGCGCATCCGGAGATCGAGGTCATAAAGGGCGCTCTTTTGAAGGCAGGGGCGGCCGGTGCGCTCATGTCGGGCAGCGGGCCGACCGTATTCGGCGTCTTTGAGGATCAAGAGGCGCGCGACGAAGCTCACGCGCGGCTTTCGCACGAAGGTTGGAAGATCTACAGGGCTGAAGCCATGCTCGATCCCGAGTTTGTCTAGGGAGAGAGGCTTTGGGAGGGGGAGATGGAGATCACCGACGTTCGCGTTTATCCTGTGGAAGAGGAGAAGCTCAAGGGCTACGCGACGATCACGTTCGACAACTGCTTCGTTGTCCGCGACGTGAAGATTATCTACGGCCCGAAAGGGCTCTTCGTCGCGATGCCGTCGAAGAAGAGGAAGGACGGGACGTACCGCGATACCGCTCATCCGCTCAATATGGAGATGCGGAGCTTGATCGAGAACAGGGTCCTCGGCGTCTACAAGGATGAGCAGAAGAGGGGCTCGATCGGTGTGGGCGTGAAGATCGAGGAGTGAGGCGGGCGTCAGCAACGCGTCGCTTCGCCTGCGGCGCTTCACGGACGGCGCTTCACAAAATGCCATTTTGGGGCGTCGACAAGCGGTAAGTCACCAGCCTTTGGAGCTGGCATCGGAGGTTCGAATCCTCCCGCCCCAGCCAAAAATCGGCGCAGCCGATAAACGAATGTGAGGTCGACATGTTCGGGAACAACAACTTGGTGCTGTTGGCTGGAAACTCCAACAAACCCCTGGCCGAGGCCATCGCCGGATCGCTAAAAAGCAAGCTCTGCCAGGCGAAGGTCACGAAGTTCTCGGACGGCGAGACCTGGGTGGAGATCGAGGACAACGTCCGCGGTGCGGACGTATTCGTGATACAGTCTACCTCCCACCCGGCCAACGACCACATCATGGAGCTGCTTGTGATGGTCGACGCGCTGAAGAGGGCGTCAGCCGGCAGGATCACGGCCGTGATCCCGTACTACGGTTACGCTAGGCAGGACAGAAAGGTGAGCCCGCGCACGCCGATCACATCCAAGCTCGTCGCTGATCTCGTCACTGCCGCAGGCACGGACAGGGTCCTCACGGTGGAGCTGCACGCGGGCCAGATACAGGGTTTCTTCGACATCCCTGTGGACCATCTGTTCGCAAAGCCCGTGCTGCTGGAGTATCTCAAGGACCGCTTCCCGTCCGACCACCTGGTGATAGTGGCGCCGGACGCGGGCGGGGCCGAGAGGGCGCGCTCGTTCGCCAAGCACCTGCACTCTCCCATGGCGATGATAGACAAGCGGAGATCTAAACCCAACGAGAGCGAAGTCATGCACCTCATCGGCGACGTGAGCGGGCGCAACGCCGTGATAGTGGACGACATGATCGACACCGGCGGGACGATGGTGGAGGCGGCCGACTCGCTCCTCGCGAACGGCGCCACCGGGGTCTTCGCATGCTGCACGCATCCGGTTCTCTCGGGCCCCGCGATATCGAGGCTCAACGACTCCAGGATTCAGGAGTTGATCGTGACGGACACTGTGCCGCTGGGCGATAAATCCGACAGGTGCAAGAAGATCCGCGTGCTGTCGGTGGCAGGGCTGCTGGGCGAGGCGATCAAACGGATACACGATTCCGATTCGGTCTCATCTTTGTTTGTCTAAACTCTTGGTGAAAGTTGGCATTGAGGAGGAAGCATGGAGAAAGTATCGTTGACAGTGGAGAAGAGGGAGCCGGGCAAGGGTCCGGCCAAACGGATGCGCTCCACCGGGATGGTCCCCGGGGTGCTCTACGGCAAAAAGCTCGAGCCTGTCTCGATCAAGGTCAAGGCGCGTGAGTTGGAGGGTGCGACCAAGACCAAGGCGGGCATGAATGTGATCGTCAACCTCACGGTCGAGGGGATGGATTCCGGGCTCGCGTTCATACGCGGCTATCAGGCCGATCCGTTCACCCGCGGTTTCACGCACGTCGATTTCCAGGCGATCAGCATGGACCAGAAGATCGAGGTCGAGATCCCGATCGTCGTCGTGGGCGAGTCCAGGGGAGTGAAGGAGGGCGGAGTGCTGGAGCAGGCGCGCCGCACGCTGCACGTCCGGGCGCTTCCCGACCGCATACCCGAGAAGATCGAGGTGGACATCACGGATCTCGACATCGGCGACAATATACACGCCAAGGATCTGAAGCTTCCCGAAGGCGTGGATTTCCCGACTGCCATGAATTACGCGATCCTCTCCGTCGTGCCTCCTGCCAAGGAAGAGGTGGCGGCGGTTGTGGCGCCGGTTGAGGGCGAGGTCGCGGCCGCAGTCGAGGGCGCTGCCCCTGCTGAGGGCGCTGCCGCACCTGCGGCGCCGGGCGCCGAGGGGGCGGCTGGCAAACCCGCTGCTGCGGGCAAGCCTGCTGCCGGAAAACCTGCTGCGGGCAAGCCGGGCAAGGAAGAGAAGGCATAGGACAGGTGAAACTGATCACCGGGCTGGGAAATCCTGGCCGCTCTTACGCAAGGCATCGCCACAACGCCGGCTTTTTCGTGATAGACGAGCTTGCGAAGCGGCATGGCATAAAGCTCGCAAAGCGCTCCTTCGGGGCGTTGACCGGCAGCGGGGCGGTGGGCAAGGAGTCGGTGCTCCTCGCCAAGCCGATGCAGTACATGAATCTCTCGGGCGGGCCGGTGAAGTCGCTCCTTGGATATTTCAGGCTGGGGCCGGATTCGCTGATCGTGATTCACGACGATCTCGACCTCGATCCGGGCCGCATCAAGCTCACGAGGAGTTCGGGGCACGCGGGCCACAACGGGGTCCGCTCTATAATAGATGAGCTGGACACGAGCGACTTCATAAGGGTGAGGCTCGGGATAGGAAGGCCCCCCGCAGGGATTGACGGCGCGGATTACGTGCTGACTTCTTTTAAAAAGGATGAAATGGAGGCGGCGGCCGCGGCGGTCGCCCTTGCAGCGGACGCCGTCGAGACTATCCTCGAACAGGGGCTGGCTGCGGCGCAGCAAAAATACCACTGATTGTGCAATGACTCCTTAGTCCCGGGATGGTCCCGGGGCTTCTGAAATGAACCGAAAGGAGGATTCATGAGGGAGTATGAGACAGTAGTTATCACCCGCTCGGACCTTGCGGAATCGGATCTCAAGCAGATCCACGAGAGGAGCAAGGCATTCATCGAGAAGCGGGACGGGCGCCTCTTCTACGCCCGGGACATGGGTCGGCGCAACCTCGCCTACCCGATCAAGAAACAGACGAAGGGCCTCTACACCTGTTTCGATTATGCCTCGACCGGAAACGTCGTGAGCGAGATCGAGCGCAGCCTTCGCCTCGACGACAACGTGCTTCGTTTCCTCACCGTGGTGAAGAACGAGAACGTGGATGTCGAGGCGCGTGCAGCGGAGATCGTCGCCAGAGGCGAGGACGTGGCTGCGCCGGTCGAAGAGACCCCGCTCAGGCGCGAAACCCGATTTGAATTCGAGGGTGCGGATTCGTCCGAGGGCAGGCCGGGCCGCGAGGATCGGGGCGGATACGCCGAGAAAAACAGGAGGGAGGAATAACCCATGTTCAGAGACAAGAAGAAGACATTCAAAAAGGGCTTCAAGAAGAAGGCCCGCATGATCAGCAGGCCCAGGGTCTGCCGCTACTGCGCAGACAAGAAACTCACCATCGATTACAAAGACGCCAGGCTTCTCACGATGTTCACGACCGAGCGCGGCAGGATCATCCCGCGCAGGATCTCGGGCTGCTGCGCCAGGCATCAGCGTGAGCTGACGACCGCTATAAAGCGCGGCCGTATACTCGCCTTGATACCTTATTCGGCGACGCAGGTTTCCATGATGTGAGGTCTTTGATGTCGCATGTGGTCGGTCAATTAAAAGCTGTGGCGATCGGGTCGTTTGTCTCGATCGCTCTCTTCTTCAGCGGCCTCCTCACGTTCGTGACGCCGTTGCCGATCCTCTACGTCTATCTGGTGAAGGGGAGGATCGCAGGCGCGATGACGGCGGCGGTGGCTTTGACTGGGGTTGTTGCGGCCTATTTCTTTTTCATGCCTCAGTTTGCCGCGACGGAAGGGGCTCTCTCCTATTTTCTGATGCCGGGTCAGGGTTTTTACGGCTATCTGCCCTCGGAGCTCATCCGTCTCGGCGGGACCGGCTATTTCGTGTTCTTCGCCGCCGTAGGGATTGCGCTTGCGGAGGGCGCGCGCAGGAAATGGGACGTCCTCAAGTGGGGCGGGGTTGCGCTGATCGCAGGTATCTGCGTGTTGGCGGCATTGGCCGTGTTGTCGCTCCACTTCGGAGTCGATCAGACTCTCGGAGGCATCCGCTCGTATCTGCTCAACGTGTTCGGCGAGGTGGCGCGGGTCAGCGAAGAGTCGGGGGAGGTCTCCACTCAGGTCGCCTTCCTGGTCGACCGCGCGGCCGACGCGGCGGATCTGTTCGTCCGCGTGCTGCCGGGCCTCGCGTTTGCGATCGCGGTGCTGACCGTCGCGATCAACCTCATCGTGAGCCGCAGGATAGTGAGAGGCAAACACTCGTTTGCGCACGTGCACAACATCGCCAGGTTCAGGGTGCCGGACGTCCTGATATGGGGCGTGATCGTAAGCGGCGTCGCCTTCT
>JBAZOP010000090.1 GCA_041648665.1 bacterium
GCGCCGCAACACCTCCTGGGCCTCGGGGTTGTCCTTGCGGATCACGTTGCCGATGATCGCGAGCTGCGGGGCCGCGGTGTCGATGTTCTCGGGTCTGTAGCCGTTGAAGGGCTTTATGCCGAGCGCGGCAATCTGTTCGCTCATTGGCGGATAGAGCGTCTCGTCAGTGCCGCTGACCTTGTGGCCCGCCTCCACCAGTAGGCCTGCCAACGATCCCATCCCGGTCCCGCCGATGCCTAACATATGTATCTTCATAGGTTATTTTTTACACACCTCTCCTATTCTAACTTATTGAAGTATCTAGACTTTTTACGATACAGGGAGTGAAAAAGCAAGTGAATTCGAGGCGTTGCACACGGGATCCGGCGGAATTTATTTGTGAGCGATCAACACATCATGGATGAGGTCGTGGATCGCCGGCCTGAACGCGGTGATCATCTGATTGGTCGAGGTGGGATGTATCCGATTCGTGAGCAGCACCACCCAGTAATCCGCGGAGAGATCTATCCACAACGAACAGCCCGTATATCCCAGGTGCCCTATGGAATTGGGCGAGAAGAGATGCCCTGACGCGGAATTCTTCCTGGAGGGCCGGTTCCAGCCGCCGACGAACTGCTCGCCTGCTGGTTTTTGTTTTGCTTCCTTGAGAAAATCTCTCACCACGTCGGGCTCGATCCAGCTCGATTCGCCTTTGTAACAGCGCGTCAGTTCCAGCGCGAAGCGATGGATGTCATCGGCCGTGGAGAAGAGGCCGGCGTGGCCGGCGACGCCGCCCAGCGCGTAGGCGTTGGGGTCGTGGACCTCGCCGTGGATCACCCTCTCGCGCCACGGGCAATCTTCGGTGGGCGCGAACCTGCGGTGCTCCCCCTTTTTTCGCTGGGGCCGATCCTCCGGCGCGCCGTGCTTCGGCGTGGGGACGTGCTGATCCGGCCTGGTCCTCGTCCTTCGCGACGTCGTGGAAGGTTCGCCGCCGCGCACCCTCGAGTAGAACGTGTCTGAGAGGCCCAGTGGTTTTGCGATCCTCTTTGCGAAGAGCTCGTCGAGCGGTGCGCTGCCGGCGTGGTCCAGCATCTCGCCCAGGATGATGTAGCCGATGTCGCTGTAGATGGTCTTGCTGCCCGGCTCTGAGATCAGCTCCTCAGCATAGCACGAGTCGAGGATCATCCTCCGGCCTTCTTCCGTGCCGACGAGCGAGAACGGAAGCTCCCTGTAATACGGCTGCCATGCCGGCAGCCCGCTGACGTGATTCATGAGATGGGCGACGGTGATCTGCTTATGCGCCGGCTGTCTTGCGCCGGGGAGCCACTGGTACGCGGTGTCGTCGAGCTTGATGAGACCCTCGGCCGTGAGCATCATGGTGAGGGTGGCCGTGGAGATCGGCTTGGTGAGAGATGCGATGTCGAAGCAGGTGCTCTCCCTCGCCTGCCCGTAGCTCCCCCTGAAGATTATCTCCCCGCTTCTTGCGACGAGAACGTCCGCCGCCGGGAAGACCCCCTCTGCTATCGCGTTGTTGAAAGCGGATTCGATTCGCCGCGTCATGTGAGGAGCCCTTCTGTGACCTCTATGGATGGAGTCCGATCTTTGTCCGTCGCGTCTATTGTTACGTTTACGCCCATAGGCAGAGTCACGAATTCTCCCGAGTGGCCCGCCGGGAACCCGTCGACTACCGGCCCCTTGAATCCGGCGAGCGCGTCCGCGAGCATCGCGTCTATGTCGTGCTTTTCGCCTTGCGGCGGGATGATGTCGCCTATGACGATAGCTCGAGCCCTGTCGAGCGAGCCGCCGGCCTTAAGCTGCGTGAGCATCCGGTCGAGCGCGTATATCTTCTCGCCGGCGTCCTCGATGAAGAGGATCGAATTTTCGGTGTCGAGCTCGTACGGGGTGCCTATGCTGGAATTGATGAGGGTGAGGCATCCGCCCACCAGCTTGCCGCTGGCCGTTCCCGGCTTCATCGTCCTGGCCTTGCCGCACGGCAGGTTTCCGAGCGGACCTGGGGTCGTGAGCGCGCGGAGCAACCCTGCGCTCGTAGAATCGGAAGAGCCTTTGCCGAGCTGCGTGATCACTGGGCCGTAGAACGTGGGGATGCCGGCGCCCTGCCTCAAAAATGTGAGCAGCGCGGTGATGTCGGAGAACCCTATCACCGGTTTTGCGTTCTTCTTCAGCGCCTCCACGTCGAGCAGCGGGATGACGCGTTGGCAGCCGTAGCCGCCCCTTGCGAACATGATCGCGCGCACTGATTCATCCACCATGAGCTCCATCAGCTCCTCGGCGCGCCTTTTTTCGGTGCCTGCGAAATAGCGATTCTGGTCGAAGATGTCCTTGCGGAAGCGGACTTCGAACCCCAGCCCTTCGAGGGCCTTCACCCCATGTTGGAAGAGGGTTCGATCGAAAGGACTGGATGGAGCCGCGACCCCTATCGTGTCCCCGCGTTTCAGCGCCCTTGCCTTCTTCATGGTTTTCAACTTATGGCGTTTTTGATCGAATGCCAAGGGCATATTCTCGGCCTTTGGCTTGACACCCATTATACTTAAACCTACCCTCGATGCGGATCACGGCGGAGGCGATCGATGATGAGAAAGTTATTTTCATACGGGGGCGTCGCGTCGCCGGCGCTCGTTTTCTTCTCGGCGTCCCTGGTGATGCTCATGCAGACGCCGGTGAGCCTCATCATCAGGGCCGGCTGGCTCTCCTCGGGAATACTCCTCAATGAAATCCTCATAATCGCGGGCCTGCCCATCTTTTTCATCTTCGTCCTGGGCCTCGATCGCCGCAAAGTTGTTCCATCCGCAAAGATCGATCCCGCGCTCTTTTCCCTGCTCGTCGTGTTCATCCTCGGCGCGGTCGTGCTCTTGGACTACGCCACAGTCGTGAGCGAGAGCTTTTTCCCGTTACCCGAGGAGATGCGGAAGACGATCGACGGCATAATGGAGGCGAAGACCTCGGGCGCCGTGGCGTGGAAGCTCTTTCTGCTGTGCGTGGTCCCTGGCTTCTGCGAGGAGATATTCTTCAGGGGTTTCTGCCAGGGCTCTCTTGCGGCCAGGTGGGGCAACGCGTGGGCGATCGCGTTGACCTCCGCGCTCTTCGCGCTGATGCACGGCAACGTATATCACATGCATCTCTATTTTCTTTTGGGGATCGTCTTCGGATGGGTCTTCTACGCGACCGGCTCGATCTGGGCCGCGATCTTCTGTCACGTCTTCAACAACTCGTGGACCTTCATCAATCACGTCAGGGGGTTCAAGTTCCCGTTCGACGAAAACACGCACGGCATCGACGTCGCGATATGCATCTTCGCTGCGATCATCACAGTCGCATCCGCTATCATCATTCTGCGTCGCAGAAGGCGGTCAGGACATGGTCATGTCTCTGCAGATCCGCATTCCAAGCGGTTTTCTGGTTGATTATCCCTTTAAAAGCTGATTTGGTGATGGAAACAGGGCAAGAGCCTTTGCAAACTCAAGCCGGACGTGCGTTTTATGGCAACGCAGGTCAAAGAAGTTCTTTGACAAAATAATCCTTATAAATCAAATAATTATATAAATATTCTATACATTACTTTTAGCACTCACTACAACGGCCGGATTTAAAGACTCTTTTTTATCCGACACGAACGTCCCCTCTTTTTCAAAAAACCCAGTTTTTTCAAGGCATTAGAAAGCAAAAGAACTTGACGGGCTCTGCGTTTTATCGCTATTTTCCCAATAAGTGGGAAGAAGTGGTATCGATTCCTAAACCATGGGAAAGACGCATGTTTCGTGGGAGATATAACCATCAGATAGACGCGAAGGGGCGGCTCTCAGTTCCTTCCAAGTTCCGCGAGCTTTTGGCCGCGAACTTTGACGAGAGACTCATCATCACCAATTTCGACGAGTGCCTCTGGGCGTATCCGGTGGCCGAGTGGCAGAAGCTCGAGAAGAAGGTCTCGGAGCTCCCGCAGTTCAGGGAAGAGGTCAAGGCCCTCCAGAGGATCTTCATATCCGCAGCAGCCGAGTGCCCGATAGACGGACAGGGCCGCATACTCATACCGCCCACGCTTCGCGGCTACGCCGGATTATCGAAGGACGTGGTGATCGTCGGCATGACCCGCCGCATAGAGATATGGGCGGAGGATCGCTGGGAGGAAGCCTTCAGGGACGCCAGGGTCAAACTTGATTCCATGGGGGACAGGCTCGCCGAGCTGGGCCTCTAGCTGCGCAAGGAAAACCGATGTTCGAGGTCAAGAGAGTTCACGACATATCGGTGGTGGGAGTGATGGGCGAGCTGTCGCGTCGCAACGTCCACGTGCTCGAAGATCTGCTTTCTTCGTTGTCTAGTTGCGATCAGAGAAACGTAGTTCTCAATTTCGAGGGGCTCAAACACCTCGACTACAAACTCGTGCAGAGGATCGCAGAGCGAATAATAGAGTTCCAATGCGACGGCGGCGATCTGAAGATGGCCGCGGCGAACGGTTACGTGAAGAACATCCTGGAGGCGATGGGCCTCGATGAAGAGGTCTACGCTTCGGTAGAGGATGCGTTGCTGAGTTTCGTGGGCGACGCGCCCGGCGGGGATCTTCAATGACAGGCGGCGCCGGCGAATTTCCGCGCGGCGAATTTCATGTCCCTGTGATGGCGGATGCCGTGCTGAAACTCCTCAAGCTGCGGCCGGGCGAGGTGGCCGTGGACGCCACACTTGGGGGCGGAGGCCACGCGCGTATGCTGCTCGAGGCGATTTCTCCCGATGGGCTGCTCATTGGAATCGACAGGGATGCACGGGCTATCGAGGAGGCGGGTGCGGCGCTGGCCGCATCCGGCGGCAGGTCGAAGCTGATCCGTGCGAGGATGGGCGAGTTGGCGAGGGTTCTCTCGGAGCTGGGGGTGGGAGGGGTCGATGCGATCCTCGCCGATCTCGGAGTCTCGAGTCACCAGCTGAATGAGGGCGGGAGGGGTTTCTCGTTCATGCGCGACGGACCTCTGGACATGAGGATGGATTGCGGCTCCGGTATGACGGCGGCGGATCTCATAAGCGGATCGAGCGCCGCTGAGCTGGAGGAGATCATAAGGGTCTACGGCGAGGAGAGGTATTCGCGAAGGATCGCGAGTGCGATCGCAGGCCGCAGAGACATCGACACCACCGCCAAGCTCTCCGCCGCGATAAATCGCGCGGTGCCGGGGCGGCGCAATACTAGGATAAACCCGGCGACGCGCACTTTCCAGGCGCTGCGCATCGCGGTGAACGACGAGCTGGGAGAGCTGAAAAATTTTCTGGATTCTGCGCCAGGCCTCCTCAACCCGGGTGGGAGGCTTGCGGTCCTCTCGTATCATTCGCTGGAGGACAGGCTGGTCAAACGCCGTTTTCGCGAGCTGGCCGGTTCGGACGGTTTCGACCTGCTCACGAAAAAAGCGATGAGACCCGGCGATGAAGAGATCGAAAGCAATTTGAGGTCTCGCAGCGCGAAACTGAGGGCGATAAGGAGAGCGGCGTGAACAGGGTTCTCACGATGTCGATGGCCAGCGCGGTTCGCAGCCAGCCGATCGCCACCAAGACCGCGATCGCCACCAGGCGATATCTGAGGCAGGCGCTCTCCCTGCTCGCAGTCGGCATGCTGGTGGCCCTGCTCTTCGTGTGGGCTAGGATACAGGTGATCCAGCTGGGCTACGAGGTGAGCCGTGTGCGTAAAGATGTGACCGAGCTTGCCGAACAGCGCGATATTCTTCAGGCCGAGATCGCCGAGCTCAGGACTCCGGAAAGGCTCACCAGAATCGCCAGCGAGAGGTTCGGCATGAGGCTGCCGATGGGGGACGAAGTGGTGGTCTTGAGGATGTCCGGTCAGGTCGATGTGGAATCAGAGCGGGAAAAATAAAGGTAATTCATAACATATGCCGAAGTTCAGGACCACGCAGCGCGATAGGGAATCCATGGGGGTGCGGCGCCTCTATGTGGTGGGCGCTTTTTTCGCGATATGCTTCGGCATTCTGGCCAGCAGGGCTGTGGTCTTCCACCTCAAGGACAACGAACAGCTGGAGAAGGTGGCGCTCAGGCAGTACAGGACCGCGGTGATGGAGAGCAGCATGCGCGGCAGGATTGTGGATTCTGCAGGCAGAGATCTGGCCGGAGACGTGACCACCGACTCCATCTTCGCCAACCCCAGGGAGATAGAAAATTCCGTGGATGCCGCCAACAAACTTGCGGGCGCCCTCTCCGTGGATCGCAAGAAGCTTTTGGACAGGCTTTCAATAGAGAGGAAATTCGTTTGGGTGAAAAGGCGAGCTTCTCATGAGGAGGCTGAAGCGGTCAAAGCGCTGGAGCTCAAGGGCGTGTATTCCATGAAGGAGAGCCGTCGTTCGTATCCTAACGGCACGGTGGGAGCCACGCTGCTCGGTGCGGTCGGGATGGACGGCGAGCCGCTGGGAGGGGTCGAGCTCTACTACAATTCGGTGCTGTCTTCGAGCGAGAAGTCGGACGACTTGAAGCGCGACGCTAGGGGGCATCTTTATCTGTCGCCCACCGACGGAGCGGAGAACGCGGACCGCCGCAGCATCAGGCTTACCGTCGACAAGATGCTTCAGTACATAGCCGATTCCGAGCTGGAGATCGGCGTCAAAAAGGCGTCGGCCAAGAGCGGCGAGGCGGTGGTGGTCGACGTGAAGAGCGGCAAGGTTCTCGCGATGGCGAACGTTCCGACCTTCGATCCTAACGAGTACTCGAAATACCCGCTGTCGAGCTGGCGCAACGGAGTGATCGTGGACCCGCATGAACCCGGCTCCACGTTCAAGGTGATCGTAGTATCGGCGGCGCTCGACCAAGGTGCGGCCCGCGCCGAGGAAATCTTTAATTGCGAGGGTGGAAAGATAAAGATCGGCAAGGATGTGATCAGGGACGCGCATCCTTACGGCAAACTCTCGGTGGCCGACATAATAAGGGTGTCCAGCAATATCGGCGCGTTCAAGGTGAGCCAGAAGCTTGGCCGCAAACGCGTATTCGAGGCCATAAAAGAATTCGGCTTCGGCAGGAAGACCGGAATAGATCTTCCCGGTGAGACGTCCGGCATCCTAACCGATTACAGGAGATGGTCGCCGGTCCAGGACGCCACCGTGGCATTCGGCCAGGGCATCGCCGTCACGCCCCTGCAGATGGCGATGGCGTTTGCGGCGATCGCCAATGGCGGAAAGCTCATGAAGCCGTACGTCGTTGATAAAGTCATTTCGGAGAACGGGGAGGTGGTATCCGAGACGATCCCGGAGGTCGTCGCGACCCCGATAAGCCAAGAGACGGCGAAGCTCATGACCGGAATGCTCAGGGCTGTGGTAGAGGAAAAAGGCACCGGCGCGCTGGCCGCCAGCATCGACTACAGCGTGGCCGGCAAGACCGGAACCGCTCAGAAAGTGGATTCGCGCAGCGGCGTCTATGCGAGAGGCAAGTACTATTCGTCGTTCGTAGGGTTCGCGCCGGCGGAAGACCCAAAGATCGCGGTATTCGTCGGCATAGACGAGCCGCACGGCCAATACTACGGAGGGCAGGTGGCGGCCCCGGTCTTCCGAAAGATAATCGAGAAGACCCTCAGGTATCTCAAGGTCCCAGCCAGCAAGCCTTCCGGCCGCTCCGTGATCCAGGCTGAGCAGCCGCCGGAGCAAACGGCGGTCGACGACGTCTTGCTGGTGACCTCTGGAGACGACGAGTCGAAGCAGATGAAGAAGAATGACGACGCCACATGGGTGCTCCCTGATTTCAGGGGCATGACTATGAGGGGCGTGCTCGCGGCGGCCGGAGACGCGTCGTTGGAGTGGAGCTTCCACGGCAGCGGCATCGCAGTCAAACAGTGGCCTGAATCCGGCAGCGTGCTCAGTTCGGGCAGCGTATGCAGGGTGGAGTTCGTGCCGCTCATGTGAGCGGCTTGATGAAGCTATGAAACTAATCGACCTCATATCAGGGATGCACGTCCTGGGGACGACCGGATCGCTTGATCTCGACGTCAAAGACCTGGTCTATGACGCGGGCGAGGCCACTCAGGGCTCCTGCTTTTTCGCGCTGCGCGGTTTGCGCCGCGACGGTCACGACTTCGTCATCGAGGCGCTCAATAGAGGGGCCGCGGCCGTCGTCAGCGAGAGGCCGATGGATCGCGGGTGCGATGTCCCCAATGTAGTGGTGAGCGACTCGCGCAAGGCCCTGGGTCATATGTCGGCGCGCATGATGGGCGACCCGTCCCGCAGACTCAAAGTCGTCGGCGTCACTGGCACGAACGGCAAGACCACCACCACCTACATACTCGAATCGATTTTTTCCGCCGCAGGCCTGAGACCCGGCGTGATCGGCACGGTGGAATACAGATTCGCCGGCAGGAGCGAGCCGTCGCCTCACACCACTCCATTCGGCCTCGACCTGCAGAAACTCCTCGCCAGGATGAGAGACGCCGGCTGCGCGAGCTGCGCCATGGAGGTGAGCTCTCACGCCCTCGAGCAGGAGAGGATCGCCGGCTGTTCCTTCGACGCCGGGATATTCACCAATCTCACGCCGGAGCATCTGGATTATCACGGCGAGATGGAATCGTACTTCAGAGCGAAGGCGAAGCTCTTCGAGAGGGTCCTGGCTGAAGGAGGCAAGAGCGGAGCGTTTGCGGCGATAAACGCCGATGCGGAATACTGTGAGAAGATCGCGGCGCGCACCATCGTGCCGGTGGTTCTCTACGGGATGTCCGAGAAAGCGGAAGTGAGAGGCTACGATCTTTCGCTCGGCGCCTCCGGCCTTTCTATGAGGATCGCGACCCCCTCCGGCGACTTCGCGTGCAGCTCCAGGCTCTGCGGAAGATTCAACGCCCAGAACCTTCTGGCGGCGACGGCTGCGGCGCACGGGCTAGGGATAGACATCGACGTCATAAAGACAGGCATCGAGTCGATCAGGGCTGTCCCAGGTCGCTTCGAGCCGGTGGAGAACGATCGCGGCATCATGGCGCTAGTAGATTACGCCCACACGCCGGATGCGCTCGGCAATGCGCTCTCGCACGCGAGAGAGCTGGCCGATAAGACCGGAGGCAGACTCATCGCGGTATTCGGATGCGGCGGCGATCGCGATAGGATCAAACGTCCGGTCATGGGCAAGATCGCCGCGGGGCTGGCCGACATATCGATCGTGACGAGCGACAATCCGCGCACGGAGGACCCCTCCGCGATAATCGAGGAGATCATTCCCGGGGTGAAGGATGAGTCTACTCCGTACGACGGCTCCACGGGTTATGAAGTCATAGTGGATCGGCGCGACGCCATCACCCGCGCCGTGGAGCTCTCATCGGATGGGGACGTGCTCGTGGTGGCCGGAAAGGGACACGAGGATTATCAGATAGTGGGGGAGACGAAGCATCACTTCGACGATCGCGAGGAGCTTGCGCGTCTTCTCGGGAAGAAGAGATAGGGAAATATGAAGTTCACCCTGAACGACATAGCGGCTGCGACCAAGGGAGAGATCAGCGGCGCCCGGACGGAGACGCAATTTTCATCCATAGGGATCGACACGAGGAAGATCGGCGCCGGAGATCTCTTCGTGGCGATAAAGGGCGCGCATTTTGACGGTCACGATTTCATAGGCGACGCCGTAGCCTCAGGGGCCGGCGCGGTGATGGTCCGTAACGGCACGAAGCTTTCGCATCCGACGCCGGCCGTATTAGTGAAGGACACGGAGCGGGCGCTAGGCGACATCGCCGCGTGGTGGCGGCGCCGCTTCGATGCGCCGTGCGTAGCGATCAGCGGCAGCAACGGAAAGTCCACGACCAAGGAGATGGCGGCGGCCATAGCGGCTGCAAAGGGGACGGTGCTCAAGACAGAAGGTAACTTCAACAACCTCATCGGCCTGCCGCTCACGGTGTTCCGCTGGACGGAAGGCCACGGGGTTGCGGTGCTGGAGATGGGCATGAACGCCCCCGGGGAGATAAGAAGGCTCACGGAGATAGCGGCTCCCGGCGTGGGCCTGATCACGAACGTCACCGCGGCGCACCTGGAGAAGCTTCACACGGTCGAGGCGGTGGCCAGGGCAAAGGGCGAGCTCTTCGAGACCATGGACAGCAAAGGGCTGATCTGCGTCAACGCGGAGGACAGATGGGTTATGGAGGCGGCGAAGGGCCGCCGCGGCGATCGCATCACCTTCGGCATGCAGAACGACTGCGACGTAAAGTTCCTCAACATGGAGACCAACGGCCTGGACGAGATGAGGCTGGCAGTATCGATAAAGGGCCGCGAGCATACGACGGTGCTGCCGGTGCCCGGAGCGCACAACGTCATGAACGCCCTTGCGGCGCTGTCCATAGGCGTAGCGCTCGGGGTCGACGACTCCGAAGCGATGGAGAGGCTCGCGGCGTTCAAGCCGATGGCCATGCGCTTCGAGCGCATACAGCTCGCTAACGGCGCCAGGATGGTCAACGATTCGTACAACGCTAACCCGGAGTCGATGCGGGCCGCGTTCAGGACCGTGGGCTCCGCGACCAGGGCCGGCCGCTTCATCGTGGCTCTTGGCGACATGCTGGAGCTAGGCGATCAGTCCCCTGATTTTCACAGGGGGGTGGGCGAGGCGGCCGCAGAGATGGGAGCCTCCCCGATCTACGTCCTGGGCGATTTCGCCTCTGAGGTCGCCGACGGCGCGATGAGTGCGGGGGTCGGTGAGTCCTCGATAGTGGTGTGCGACGATGTGGAGCAGATGAGCAGGCTCATCGAAAAGGATCTGCGCGCGGGCGACGTCCTGCTGGTGAAGGGATCGCGCGGTATGAGGATGGAGCGGGTGGTGGATTACCTCAAACAGGAGATAGGGACGGGCTAAATGCTATACTATCTATTATATCCGCTGCACTCGGATTTCGTCGGGTTCAACGTCGTGCGGTACATCACCTTCCGCATGTTCATGGCGACGTTCACCGCGATGGCGATCTATTTCATATTCGGCAAGCCGCTGATCAGGATGCTCGCCGCGAAGCAGTTCTGGCAGACGGTGCGCGACGACGGCCCGGTCACCCACATGGACAAGAGGGGCACCCCGACCATGGGCGGGCTCTTGATCTGGGCCTCGGTGTTCCTCTCAGTGCTGCTATGGTCCAGGTTCATGGAGCCTTTCGTGCTCATGGGCATCTTCGTGATCGCCGGCTTCGGGATAATCGGTTTCATAGACGACTACCGCAAGGTGATACTGAAGGACCCGAAGGGCATGAGGGCGCGGGTAAAATTTCCGCTGCAGATCGTCGTCGGGACTTTCGCCGCCCTGGCGCTCTTCGACGCGCTCGGACTATCGAGGGAGATAACTCTCCCGTTCTTCAAGGAGCTGGCGCCGAACATCGGATGGGCCTATGTTCCCTTTGCCGTGATCGTGATCGTGGGGGCTTCGAACGCGGTCAACCTCACCGACGGCCTGGACGGGCTGGTGAGCGTGCCCTGCATAGTCGCGTTCCTGGCTTACGGCATCCTGGCGTATATCGCCGGCCACGCGGCTATCGCCAACTATCTGGCGGTCCAGGCGGTGCCCGGTTCGGGCGAGCTCGCGGTCCTCTGCGGCGCGGTCGTGGGCGCGTGCGTCGGTTTCCTCTGGTACAACGCGCATCCGGCCTCCATCTTCATGGGCGACGTTGGTTCTTTGCCGCTCGGCGCCCTGCTG
>JBAZOP010000091.1 GCA_041648665.1 bacterium
CTGCTGGCTCCGCGGTGAGCTATGATCGCGGGCCTCTTCTTCGGCGCTGAGACATCGGCGAGGGGATTGATTTCGATCCTGTCCATTTAAGCGATATATCACATGATTCAGGCCGTGTCGATCAGACTGTCTCCGTGTTTCCCGATTCGTACTGATATATCGCGACAGCGGCGACTGCGGCTGTCTCGGCTTTGAGAATCTGTCGGCCGAGGCTCGCTGTCAGCGCGCCTTTTCCCCTGGCTTGGTCGACCTCTTCATCGGTGAAACCTCCTTCGGGGCCGATGATGATGATGCCTTCGCGAGAGAGATCGGCGTCCGCGAGCGCCTTGCGAATGCTGAGCGCGGCCTCGCCCTCGTACAGCAACAGCGCCGGTTTGAACTCCGTCAGGCGTGAACAGAGGAGCAAAAAATCGATCGCCTTCTCCACAGAGGGGACAAAGGGGAGGCCGGACTGCTTCGCAGCCTCCAGCGCTATCTTCCTGAGCCTCTCGATCTTCCGCGAGGAGCCGGCATGTTCGGCCTTCCTGACCGTGCGCGCCGAGTTGAAGGGAAGGATGCGGCGACAGCCCAGCTCCACCGACTTCTGGATCGCCCACTCCATCCTCTCGGCGCGGATCGATGCGATTGCAAGCGCCGGCGGAGGATTGGGGTCCACGCGCGTGATCTCCTCAATGATGTCGAGGATCACGCTCATTGCCTTGGCTTGCCTGATCACTGCCCTGAATGATCTGCCTTTGCCGTCCGAGAGCACCATCCAGTCGCCTTGTCCAAGCCTCAGCGATTGCAGGATGTGCCTGGCGTCGGCGCCGCGGATCTCCACATGCTTCGATGCGGCGAGGCTTGTATCCACGAAGAACTGGGGCATGGGATCATCCTCTCCTGAATATTACGGCGCTCCATTCACCGCGCCTCTTCGCCTCGCTGCTCGTGAACCCACGGCCATACGCGTCCTTTATCTCGTCCTCTTGGTCCGGGGTTATGCCGGAGAGCACGAGGGTGCCGTGCGGCGCCACCCTTTTCATTATAGGATCGCGAAGCTCTATCAGCGTGGGGAGCAGTATGTTGGCCACGACCAGGTCGAAGCCAAGGCCAGCGTCCTCAATTCGCTGGGCGAGCAGTATGTCGGAGCAGGAGTTCTTCTCGAAATTTTCTTTCGCGACCTCGAGCGCGTCGGGATCGTTCTCGATCGCGCAGATGTTCCTTACTCCGAGGAGCCTCGCCGTGATCGCGAGGATTCCGCTGCCGGTCCCCACGTCCAGCATGGAGCTTGCGCGGTGCGCGCACGATTCTATCGCTTCTGCGCAGAGCTTCGTGGTCTCGTGCAGGCCGGTCCCGAACGCCATCCCCGGGTCCAGGTTGATGACCGATTCGTTCGCGCGCGGCACGTAGCGCTCCCAGCTGGGGACCACGACGATGCCCTTGGCGATTTCAAAGGGCGCAAAGTGCTGCTTGCAGAGTTCGGTGTAATCCGCGATGCGCTCCCTCTGCACTAGGATGTCGGCGTCGCGCAGCCCGGGGAATGCCTTGAACGCCTGCGCTGCTTCGAGCTTGAGAAGGGGCTCGCTCCTCTCCGAAGAGTTGAAACAGGCGACGACGGTCACGAATTTTTTGTCATCGTGCGGCTTTTCGAGCGTGGAGCTCGAACCGAGTCCGCAGAGGAGGAACTCGGCGTTTTCAGCCTCCTCCTTTGGGACGGTCGCCTCTAGGCGCAATATATCGGGATCTTTCATGATTTGACCGCATGATCTAGCATGTGTTAGCTTGCTTAGCAAGACGGAGGGACGCGTGATCTACTGTTGTCCGCTTTGCAATAATAAGTTCAGGGCAGAGGGCCGGGGCGTATTCCTCTGTCCTTCATGCAGCCGCGAGCTCAGGGTGGGTGCACTCGCGGAAGGGACCGCGTGGGACGCCGAGTCGCAGGGCAGATGGGTCGAGGCGATCGTCGCCACAACCAAGGGCGCCATAGCAGAGCCCGGCATGTTCTTTTCACAGGTCGCGGGCGGCAGGGGGTGGGTCCGGCCCTGGGCGTATGCGCTCATCATATCGTCGCTGGTCTTTGTGATTTCAGCGGCCTATCAGTTCGGTTTCCAGGCACTGGCTTCGAGTTTTGAGCTTACGGATCCGGCCGAATCGTTGGCATTTTTCAGCATGTTCCCGATATCGGTGGGTGCGCTGATAGCGTTTGCGCTCGTGGGCATACCCTTCGGCATGACGGCCGGACTCCTGATACAGGCCGGGATCTACCACGCCTGCCTCTTCGTACTGGGCGCTGCGAAGAGGGGTTTCGCAGACACCTTCAGGGTCGCCTGCTATTCCATGGCCCCCCAGGTGTTTCAGCTGCTGCCGATAATCGGAGGTCCGCTCGCATGGGGTTGGCAGATGGTCCTCTCGGTGATCGGCATCAAGGTTGTTCATGAAACCACATACGGCCGCAGCGCGGTCGCCGTATTCCTGCCCATGATCCTCTGTTGCGGGTTCGTAACTCTGATAGGGGTCGCTGCAGGGGGCTGGATCTTCGCAAGCCTTATCTCAAAAGCCGTTTGACCACAGCGGGGGCGCGGCCATCAGCGCGCCTCGGCAAAACCCTTGAGCCTGAGTTCGAGCAGGAGCTCCTTTGCATCGGAGTCGCTGCCTGCGGCGATCAGCACTTGCTTCAGCTTGTCCGCATCTTTCCATGAGGGATCGAAGAGCAGGACGCGTGCGGTCGGCACGATCTCGGAGCTTTCGATCGTGACGAGGGGTTTGGCCCACGCAGCGCTGAGTTTGGCCAGAGTCTCCGCCTCTATCGGCGTCAGTATGGCGACGGCATCCAACTCCTTCGCTGCGATCTTCTTGAGCCCTGAAAAGATCTGCGTGGTCGGAGTCACGATTGCGTCGGCAGGGAGCTTGGGGAAGAGCTTCTCCCTCACGTAGGCCAGCTCCATCGGTTCGCTCGAGATGACCTTTGTGCCCGGCTTCAGCTCTTTTGATGTCCCCACGATCGCGTATCTCTCGGTGGCTGCACCTTTTGGCAGTGGGAGGGTTGCGAGCAGGATCTGAGCCTGGCCCAGTTTCTCCCTGTTCTGGCTGAAGGCCGCGAAGCTCACTATGCCCACGATGGGCTTGTTCTGGGAGATGTATTTGAGCCCCCCGTCGACGGTGTTGTAGTAGCGGCCGTCGATCGTGAGGTTTCCCATCTTCATGCTCACATACTCGAGGAACTCGTCGAGCACGGGCTGCGCCTCCTCCGTGCTGCCGGCCTCGCCCGGGTACCAGAAGACCATGGACGCGTTTCCGGCATGCGCCTGAGGAGCGGCGAGCGATACGGCTGCGACCAATAACAGGGCTGATGCGATCCTTTTCATTTCAGGCCACCCCCTTCTCATAGGGGCGATGTTTAGGCTGGTTTCTCATAATGTCAACCTCCGCAAGCCGCAGCTCCGGTCTCTAATTAGTTTTGACGCACGGGCGGCCGTATGTTAAGTGCCCAATTTAATTAAACGTTTTTGGGGGACCTATGCAGAACAGGCAGATGCTGGACACCGCAGACCGGCCATACGATCTCTCGGTCATCATTCCCTATTATAATGAAAGGGAGAGTCTGCCCATCCTCTATAATGAGCTCCTGGCGGTCCTTACGCCCACGAAACTCACCTACGAGATAGTGATAGTGGACGATGGTTCCGACGACGGCAGCGAATCACTCCTCCGTGACCTCGCGCAAAAGGACCACAGGATAAAGGTGGTGCGGTTCACGCGCAATTTCGGGCAGACGGCTGCGATGGCCGCGGGGTTCGCGTTCGCCAGAGGCCGCATCTATGTGCCGATGGACGCCGACAACCAGAACGACCCTGCCGACATACCGAAGCTGCTTGCGAAGCTGGATGAGGGGTTCGACGTGGTGTCCGGATGGCGGAAGAATCGCAAGGATGCGATGCTCACGCGCAAACTGCCCTCGAAGATCGCGAACTGGCTGCTCTCCGTGGTGACCGGCGTCAAGCTCATGGACTACGGCTGCTCGCTCAAGGCGTACCGCGCTGAGTACATCGACACGATCGATCTATACGGCGAGATGCATCGCTTCATACCCGCGTACGCCCACATGGCCGGGGCAAAGGTAGCCGAGATGGAGGTGAACCACAGGCCTCGCCTGAAGGGAAAGTCGAAGTACGGGCTAGTCAGGATATTCAAGGTCCTCATGGACCTCATCACAGTCAAATTCCTGCTCAGCTATGCCAGGAAGCCGGGCTATCTTTTCGGCGGCGTGGGATCGGTCCTGTGCGTGCTCGGCCTGGCCTCGGCCCTCGAGGTCATAGTGGAGAAGATGTGGGTAGGGACGTTCGCGCACAAAAATCCGTTTCTGATCCTCGCCGTCTTTCTCTTCTTCATCGGGGTCCAGCTCGTCATGATGGGCCTGATAGCGGAGCTTTTGGTTAGGACCTATCACGAGTCGCAGGGCAAACCGATCTACCTTGTGAAAGAGAGCATAAACATCAACCCCTGAACTGCCATGTGCGGAATCTGCGGCATAATCTACGATGATCCGTCGCGTCCTGTGGAGCGAGAGGTCCTGGTGCGGATGAACCGCACCATGTCGCACCGCGGTCCTGACGATGAAGGCTATTACATCGCGGATGGCGCCGGTTTGGCCATGCGCAGGCTCGCGATCATCGACGTGGACGGGGGCAGACAGCCTGTGATGTCGGAGAAGGGGGACGTGATCGCGCTCGAGAACGGCGAGATATACAACTTCGAGGAGCTCAGGAGGGAGCTCCTCTCAAAAGGCCATCTCTTCAAGTCGCGCACGGACAGCGAGGTGATACCGCACCTTTACGAGGAGGAGGGCGAGGGGCTGCCGAAGAGGCTGAACGGCATGTTCGGCATCGCCGTGTGGGACTCATCAAAAAGGGTGCTCCTGCTGGCCCGGGACAGGATGGGCGAGAAGCCGCTCTACTGGACGAAGAGGGACGGCGCGCTGATATTCGCTTCAGAGCTCAAGGCGATACTCGCTTACGGGAAAGGCTGGCGGCCCGATCGCTGCGCGATACAGATGTACCTGGCGCATGAATACGTGCCTGCCCCTCACACAATCTTCGAGGGCGTGTCCAAGCTCGAGGCCGGCGAGATGCTCCTCCTCAAAGGCGGCGTGCTTGAGCTTCGGAGGTATTGGAGCGTCCCGCTGGGGCAGGAGAGGAACGACATCTCGGAGACGGAGGCCAGGGAGAAACTTCTCCGGCTTCTGTCCAACTCCGTGAAACAGAGGCTTGTGAGCGATGTTCCCCTGGGCGTGTTCCTGTCGGGCGGAGTGGACTCTTCGACGATACTGGCGATGATGGCGCGCCACATGCGCCCCGGCGACATCAAGACGTTCTCGATCTCGTTCTCTGAGAGATCCTTCGACGAGTCGCACCATGCGAGGAGGGTGGCCGGGCATTTCGGCACGGACCACCATGAGGAGCTGTGCAGTCCCGACTCGCTGATCGAGATCCTTCCCAAGGTGACGGAACTGTTGGACGAGCCGTTCGCTGACCCGTCCATAATCCCCACCTACGCCCTCTCGCGTTTCACCAGGGAGCACGTCACCGTGGCTCTCGGCGGCGACGGCGGAGACGAATTGTTTGCGGGATACCCCACCTTTCAAGCGGAGCGCGCCGCGAACTGGTATCTCAAGCTGCCCAGGGCTATGAGGAGATCGCTCGTCGATCCTCTCGCCCGCGCGCTGACGGTATCGGACGAAAACATGAGCCGTCATTTCCTGGCGAGACAGTTTCTCAAGGGCGTCGAGCGCAAGGATGCGTCGAGGCATCCGATATGGATGGGAGCTTTCTCGGACGATGAGCTGTCCGAGCTCATGATAGGGGGTCTTGCCTGCGACGTCTATTCGGTCGAGAAACGCCTCTATGAAGAGGCTTTCGGATCGCGGGGCGGCAACGACCTGCTGTATTGTTACATGAGGACTTACCTCGCGGAGGACATATTCACCAAGGTGGATCGCGCTTCCATGGGCGTTTCGCTCGAGACCAGGGCGCCCTTCATGGCCCCCGAGGTGGTTGAGTTTGTCTCGAGGTTGCCGTACAGCATGAAGCTCCGCGGCTTTCGGATGAAACACCTGCTCAAGGACGCGGTCAGCGATCTCCTTCCGCGCGGCATAGCGGCAAGGCCCAAGAAAGGCTTCGGGGTGCCGATCGCGAAGTGGGTCAAGGGTCCCCTGAGGGAGATGACCCTGGATCTCCTCTCGCAGGGCAGGATGAAGAGGGAGGGGTTCTTCGATCCTGAGGTTGTGGAGGGGATCGTCGGCGATCACTTCGCCGGTAGGGCCGATAACCGCAAGAAGATCTGGACCCTCCTCATGTTCCAGAGATGGATGGAAAGGTGGGGCAATGCCTGAGAAAAATTACAACCCTCACGAAATCGAGGCGAAGTGGCAGAAACGCTGGAGCGAGGACGGCGTCTTCAAGGTGGAGCCGGAAGAGGGGTCGAAAAAACATTACCTGCTC
This sequence comes from bacterium, assembly GCA_041648665.1. Classification (NCBI taxonomy): domain Bacteria; species bacterium. Next base: position 6,477 of record JBAZOP010000091.1, read on the forward strand.
GAGATGCTCCCGTATCCGTCCGGCCGCATCCACATGGGGCATGTGCGCAACTACACGATAGGCGACGTGGCCGCGAGATACAGGGCCATGCTGGGCTACAAGGTCCTGCACCCCATGGGCTGGGACGCCTTCGGCATGCCGGCGGAGAACGCGGCCATAAAACACGGCGTTCACCCCGCGAAGTGGACGCAGGAGAACATCGACTACATGCGCGGGCAGCTGAAACGCCTCGGGTTCTCCTACGACTGGGACCGGGAGTTCGCCACCTGCAACCCGGATTACTACAGGTGGGAGCAGCTCATCTTCACTCGGATGTACGAGAAGGGGTGGGCTTATCGCAAGACGTCCATGGTCAACTGGTGCCCGGCGTGCCAGACCGTGCTCGCCAACGAGCAGGCCGAGGGCGGCGTCTGCTGGCGATGCGACTCGCAGGTGGAGCTGCGCTCCATGACACAGTGGTATTTCAGGATCACCGACTATGCGGAGGAACTGCTGAGGGACGTGGATGAGAAACTCACAGGCTGGCCCGAGCGCGTGAGAGTGATGCAGCGCGAATGGATCGGCCGTAGCTCCGGGGCGAACATAGATTTTCAGATAGAGGGTTCCGACAGGAAGATCAGGATATTCACGACCAGGCCCGACACGCTCTACGGCGCGACCTTCATGAGCATAGCCTGGGAGCATCCGCTGGCTCTGGAACTCGCGGCGATACACGGAAAGAGATCGGAGGTCGAGGGCTTCGTGGCCAAGAGCTCCAAGATCGACCACCAGGCCAGGCTCGCCAACGCCTACGAGAAGGACGGGGAGTTCACCGGCGCGCACTGCATAAATCCCCTCACCGGCCGCCGCATGCCGATATACGTCGCCAACTTCGTTGTCATGGAATACGGCACAGGCGCGGTGATGGCGGTCCCTGCGCACGACCAGCGCGACTTCGAGTTCGCCCGCAAGTACAACCTCCCGATAAAAGTCGTCATCCAGCCCGACGGCGCGTCGCTCGACCCGAGGGCCATGTCCGAGGCATGGGAGGGTCCGGGCAGGCTGGTGGAGTCGGCGCACTTCTCGGACATGCCATCCGCCGAAGGGGCGCGCGCGATCACGGCGTATCTGGCCGAGAAGGGGTTGGGCGGAGCCACGGTCACATACAGGATCAAGGACTGGTGCATATCGCGGCAGCGCTACTGGGGCACGCCCATACCGATAATCAACTGCGACAAGTGCGGCGAGGTGGCCGTGCCTGAGAAGGATCTGCCGGTGCTCTTGCCCGAGAAGGTGGAGCTCACCGGCGAGGGAGGATCGCCCCTGGCGAAACTTGACTCCTTCGTGAATGCGAAGTGCCCGAAATGCGGCGGGCAAGGGAGGCGCGAGACGGACACCATGGACACCTTCGTGGAGTCCTCCTGGTATCTCTTCCGCTACGCGTGTCCCAAGTACGACAAGGGCCCGCTCGACCCGAAGGCGGTGGCGTACTGGCTGCCGGTGGACCAGTACATAGGCGGCATCGAACATGCGGTGGGGCATCTCATGTACTGCCGCTACTTCACGAAGGTGATGCGCGACCTGGGGCTTATAAAACTCGATGAGCCTGTGGCGGGTCTCATGACCCAGGGCATGGTCTACAAGGACGGCGCCAAGATGAGCAAGTCCAAGGGCAACGTGGTCGATCCGGACGACATGATAGAGAAGTACGGAGCCGACACCGTGCGCCTCTTCATGCTCTTCGCTTCGCCGCCCGAGAAGGACCTGGAGTGGAGCGACCAGGGGCTTGAGGGTGCAAGCCGTTTTCTCTGGAGATTCTGGAGGCTTGTGGACGGTTGGATCGCCGCCGACTCCGATGGCAGGGGAGATGCTGAGATGGATCGCTGGCGCAACAGGACCATAAAGAAGGTGACGGAGGACATCGAGCGCTACCACTTCAACACCGCGATCGCTGCGCTCATGGAGTACGTCAATTACCTCTACAGCGTGGAGGTGAAGGGGATGAGCAGAGAGGCGATTGAGTCGCTGGTCCTCCTCATGTCGCCTCTGGTGCCGCACGCGGCGGAGGAGCTGTGGAGTAACCTCGGCCACAAGGACTACATGTTGCGAGAGAAATGGCCCGGTTTCGACGAATCCAAGATCGCAAGCGAATCCGTGACGATCGTAGTCCAGGTCGCGGGCAAGCTGCGCGACAGGATAGAGGTGAGTGCTGCGGCCGGAGAGGAAGAGCTGAGGCTGGCGGCGCTGGCCTCCGAGAAGGTGAAGGCTGCGCTGGCAGGGAGAGCGCCCAAAAAAGTCGTGGTCGTTCCGGGGAGGCTGGTCAACATAGTGGTATGAACAATGCCTAAGATCGATATCACAGCGTTGGATCGGGAACTCAAACAGGGGAAGCGGAGACCCGTCTACTTCATAGTGGGCGAGGAGGGCTATCTCGCCCATGCTGCGCTTGCCTCGATCAAGGAGGCGTTGGGCGCGGGCGATGGCGGCGCGGCCGAGGTGGTGAGCTTCACGGCTCAGGAGGCCAGCCCCGAGGATGTGATAGGCGCGCTCCGCACCGTACCCATGCTGGGCGCGAGGCCTGTGGTCGTGATCCGCGGCGGCGAGGCGCTTGCCAAGGAGCGCAAGGCGGCGATCTCAGACGCCCTTGCCGAATATCTCTCTAAGCCGCTGGACTGCGCCACGTTGATCGTGGTCGCGGAGAAGATGGACGGCCGCACCAGGCTCATGCAGCTTGCGGAGAAGAGCGGGGCGATCGTCGAGTGCCGCAGGCTATACGACGACAAGGTCCCGGCGTGGATCAACATGCAGGTCAAAAGAAACGGCAGGCAGATCTCCATGGAAGCGGCGAAGTTTCTGGCCGAGATGGTCGGCAACGACCTGGGACAGATTTCCGGCGCGATCGACAGGATAGTCCTCTACATCGGGGATCGGAAGGCCGTCGACCTCAAGGATGTGGAAGCGGCCGTGGCGGACACCCACCAGAGGGACGTATTCGACCTGACGGACGCGGTGGGTGAGAGGCGGCTCTCGCGCGCACTCTCCTATCTACACAATCTCATCCAGAACGGCCAGCCGCCGCCGCTGATCCTGCATATGCTGGCAAGGCACTTCCGGATGCTCTCAAAGGCGCGCGAGATCTCGGGACGCACGAGCGACAGGACGGAGATGGCGAAGTACATCGGGGTGAATCCGTTCTACCTCCAGGGCTATCTCGATCAGTCGCAGAACTTCTCGCGGAGCGAGCTCAGGGGGAGCTTCGCCGTGCTCCACAGGTGCGACAGGGAGATAAAGTCGAGCCGCATGCCGAAGGAGAGGGTGATAGAGAGGGCGATCGTGGCGCTGGTCGAAAAAAAAGACGCTGCCCGCTGAGGCAGCGCCCTTCTTTTATTCCGGTTTAAATATCGACAGACCGTCAATTGCGCGCGGCGTTCGCCATGCGCGCAAGTCTCGAGGCGAGGCGGGAGGCCTTGCGTTTGTGGATCACTCCCTTTTGGGCCGCCTTCATCACGAGGGGGATGGCCTTCTTCACTAGCAGGTCGTCCTTCGTCGCCCTGGCCTCCTTGACCGCCGTGCGCATCCTCGAACCGCAGGCCTTGTTGACCAGGCGACGCTTTTCGCTCTGCCTGGCGCGCTTTATCGCGGAGGCATGCCTGCCCACGCCCATCTTCTTCTTCGTCTTGTCTATAGCCATTTAATTCTCCCTGGTTGCAAATGAGGAGTGCCGCAGCTATCATGGCACCTCCCTATTGTCAACCCCGCGTATTCGGGGCTCTTTTTATCAGCGAAGGGGACGGTCAGCGATATGAGGACGGAGCACGCCAATATAAGCCGCAGGGTGGGGACGGTCAGCTTCTTCACCCTCATCTCCAGGATCCTGGGGCTTGCCAGGGATGCTGTCCTGGCCTGGGCCTTCGGCGCTACCAGGTTCGCCGATGCCTTTTACGTGGCCTTCAGGATACCCAATCTGCTCAGGCGCTTGGTCGCCGAGGGCGCGCTCACCATCGCCTTTGTGCCGATCTACACCGAGAACCTCGCCCGCTCCAGGGAAGAGGGGAAGAGGGCGGCCTCGGTGGTCTTCACCTATCTGTCCATATTCCTGGCGCTGCTGGCCATCGTGGGCGTGATCGGGGCGCCGCTTCTCGTGAGGCTCATCGCGTGGGGCTTCACCGCGAGCCCCGAGAAATTCGAGATCACGGTCTTTTTGACCAGGCTCATGTTCCCGTACATCGTCCTCATCAGCCTCGTGGCCCTGGCCATGGGCATCCTCAATTCCCTCAAACACTTTGCTGCGCCGGCCGCGTCGCCGGTGCTGCTCAACATATTCATCATATTCGGCGCCCTCGTGCTGGATAAGCATTTCTCGGTGCCGGCAGAGGGCGTGGCGGTCGGCGTGATACTGGGAGGGATCGCGCAGCTGGCCCTCCAAATCCCGCCGCTCTGGCGCGAGGGGATGCTGCCCAGGCTCGATTTCAACTGGAGGCATCCTGCGCTCAAGGGGCTGCTCGTCCTCATGATACCCTCAGCGTTCGGGGCCGCGGTGTATCAGTTCAACGTGGTGGTGGTCACCTTTCTCGCGTCGTTTCTGCCCGACGGCAGCGTTTCGTATCTGTGGTACGCAGATCGCGTCTCGGAGTTTTCGCTCGGCATATTCTCGATAGCGGTGGCCACCGTCACGCTGCCGACGCTGTCGGACCATGCGATCAAGAAGGACACAGGCGCGTTCAAAGAGACGCTGCGTTACAGTCTAAAGCTGGCCTTCCTGATAGACATACCCGCTGCCGTGGGGCTGTATATCCTGGCACTGCCCGTGGTGAGCGTCCTTTTCCAGAGGGGGGAGTTCACGCCTGAGGCGGCCGTGGCCTCGGCCGGAGCTCTCTGTTTCTTCGCGGTCAAGATCCCGTTCGTCTCCGGCGTGCGCAACCTAGTGCCCGCCTTCTTTGCGCTGAAGGATGCGAAGACGCCGGTGGCCGTGTCGATCGTCGCCGTGATCGTGAACGCGGCGTTCGCCCTGGTGCTCATGAAG
>JBAZOP010000092.1 GCA_041648665.1 bacterium
TAGAGATATACGGGTTGACCTTGTATTCGCCCTTCACGTTGAGCATGAGCATGTTGCCCATGCCCTTGCCCTTGCCCTCGGTCTTTGACTGGCCGCTTGCCGTATCCTCTCGTTCAACTCCGTCGAAGAACAGGCCCTTCCACTCGAGCCCCACGCCGAACCGCCATGGAGTGAGGAACTCGTCGTGAGTCACTGTCTCGCCGTTTGCGATCCTCTCCGCGACATTCTTCGCGTGGATGAAATGGCTGAACCAGAAGTCCAGACCCGCATACATACCCCACCAACCGAAGTTCGTGGTCCTCTGTTTATAGTCGTCATCGCCGTCATACTGCGAATCTTCTTTGTAGATCGTGCCGCCGGAGAGTTTCTTGGCGGCGGTGAGTACGACGCCCGCGCTGAGGGTGAGATACTCATCCTGGTCTGATTCGGGATTATAAGGCTTGGCGCCCGCCGCTGGAACCGCCGCCGGGGCTACGGCCGCAGCAGCTGCCGCAGGCTCTTCCACAGGCTCCTCGGCCCCGGCAAAGTCTCCCCAGGCCTGACGCGCAGCCGGACCTTCCGCAGCCGGGGCTGCTGGTTCGGCATTCTGCCATTCTGTGAGCTTTTTATGCTCTTCAGCCGATATCGGCGCCTTTGAGTAAACCGGATCAGCAACAGAATAGGGATGGAATTTCCCTATATAATCATCCTTGCACATGGCGGCCGCAGCATCGTCCATGAAGGAGTTGGCATCGCATGAATCCGAGAGCTTCTTCACGATGCTTTCGCAATCGGTCTTGCCGCCGCACTTGCTGATATCAAATCCCATATGTTCCTCCTTAAAAACCTATTATGAAACCTATTGTCTCCCCCGGCAGACGCATGAATGCTCGTCTCCGTCTCCTCCACAGAGATTATCGGGCTCAGCCTGCGAAAGTTGCGTTGTTTTTATGCGCGAATCTCAGCGAGGGATCGGGGTAGGTATTTTCAGCGATAATTTACTATTTATTTCCAATAATTTACGAAGATACGCCAGGACGGCCGCCTGCACGAGAATTGATCACAAAAATCAGAAAAAAATGGATTTTGATGAGTGACTCGAGTCACCGCTGAGTCTGGAAGGCGCTCTTTTTTCACTATTGATATTAAAAACGGATCTAATCTCAGGGGAGTTCGACGATCACGGCAGTGGCGCCGCCGCCGCCATTGCAAAGGGTCGCCAGCCCCCTTTTGAGCCCTTTGTGTTTCATGGCATATATTAGGGTTGTGAGGATGCGGGCGCCTGAGGCGCCGATGGGATGGCCCAGGGCAGCGGCACCGCCATGGATATTGACCTTCTTTGGATCGATCGAGAACTCCTTAATCGCTGCCATGGTCACCGCTGAGAAGGCTTCGTTAATTTCAAATATATCTATATTTTCAATGGTTAGTTTTGCTTTTGCAAGTACTGCTTTAATAGCGCCGACAGGGGCTGTGGTGAACCAGACCGGGTCATGGGCAAAACTCGCGTGCGCCAAAACCCTGGCCATGGGCCCAAGCCCCGCCTTCTTTGCCCGATCCTCTGACATGAGCACGAGGGCTGCCGCACCGTCGGATATGGAGCTCGAATTGGCTGCGGTGATGGTGCCCTGGTCCTTGAAACAGGGTTTCAGCCTCTTCATCTTCTCGAAGTCTGCCCTGCCAGGCTCCTCGTCAGTGTCAAAGGATACGGTCCCGCCCTTTTTCTCAGGCACCGGCACCGCTACTATCTCATCCCTGAAGGCGCCCGATTTGATCGCCTCTTGGGCCTTTTTGTAGCTTGCGATCGCGAACTCGTCCTGCGCCTCCCTGGTGAAGCCGTATTTCTCTGCGCAAAGCTCAGCGCAGCTGCCCATGTGCTGGTTGGAATGGATGTCCCAGAGCCCGTCGAAGACCATGCCGTCCACTGCCTTCGAGTCGCCCAGCCGCATGCCGCTGCGCGCCTCAGGGAGGAGATACGGGGCGCGGGTCATGGACTCCATGCCGCCCGCCACGATGATATCGTTGTCGCCGGAGCGTATGAGCTGGTCCGCGAGCATGACCGCGCGCAGACCTGAGCCGCAAACGCGGTTTATGGTGATGGCCTCCACGGAGTTCGGGATGCCTGCGGCGAGCGAGGCCTGCCTCGCCGGGTTCTGCCCCTGGCCCGCGGGCAGCACACAGCCCATGATGACCTCTTCCACGTCGCCGGCTGCGATGCCGGCGCGAACGATCGCCTCGCGGATCGCGATCGCCCCCAGGTCAGAGGCCTTCACCTTCGACAGCCCGCCCTGGAACGATGCTATCGGCGTGCGCGCTGCGGATATTATGACTGATGTGCTCATGAGCATGTCTCCGGTTATATCATTCCTTGGGATCATACGGATATTTCTTCGCGAGCTCCTCAAAGGTCTTGCGCTCCTCGGAGCTCATGCCCTTGGGCGGCACGATCTTCACGATGACGTACTCGTCCCCCTTGCCCTTCTCGCCCAGCTTCGGCGCGCCCTTCCCCTTGAGCCTGAATTTCTGGCCCCCCTCGGTGCCCGAAGGCACCTTCATGTTCGCGTGCCCGTCCAGCGTCGGGACCTCCACCTGCGCGCCGAGCACTGCATCGTATATGGTGATGGGGACCTCTGTGTAGATGTCCGCGTCCTCGCGCCAGAAATCAGGGTGCGGATTGACGTGGATGCGCAGAAAGAGATCGCCGGAGCGGCCGCCGCCGAACCCAGGCTGCCCCTTTCCCGCGATGCGGACCTTTGAGCCGTTGTCCACGCCGGCCGGGACCTTGACCGTGATCTTCTCGACCTTGTCCCCCCTGCGGATGGAGATCTTCCGCTCCGTGCCGGCGATCGACTCCTCGAAATCCACGTCCACGTCCGCGTAGGTGTCCTGTCCGTTGACCGGCGCCTCGGGACCCGCAGCCCTTCCCCACTCCGGCCTGGGCGCCTTGCGCCGAACTCCGCCCATGTTGAAGAGCTCGCTGAAGAGATCCCCCAGGTCGCCCATGTCGGCCTGTCTGAAGTCAAAACCCTGTGGACCGCCACCTGCCTGCTGCCAGTTGAAGCCGCCGGGACCCGCACCGCCAAAGCCACCCTGGCTGAACATGTCGTATTTCTTGCGCTGCTCAGGATCGGAGAGCACGTTGTAGGCCTCGGAGATGTCCTTGAACTTCTCCTCAGCCGCTTTTTCGCCCTTGTTGACGTCCGGATGATACTGCTTTGCGAGCCTTCGGTAGGACTTCTTGATCTCCTCTGCAGAGGCGCCGCGGGGCACGCCCAGGACCTGATAGTAGTCTTTCATGGCGCCGGATATTCAGGCTGCAAGGCCATGAAGTCAATCGCTTTTACAGTGATCTTGAGAGGGGGCAGAGTCCGTCCGGATGATTGGCGGCAAGCCTTTCCATATCATATATTAAGGAGCTGCGCTCAGATGAGGGGGCGGGCATGCGTCCGGTGTCCATGCGCAAGGCGTCGCACGGACACGCCTCCACACAGGCGCCGCAGAAAATGCAGGCCTGCATGTCGATCTCGAACGACCGCGGGCCCTTCTTCCCCTCCTCTACCTTTATGCAGCGCACAGGGCAAACGACTGAGCAGAGCTTGCACGCAGTGCAGCGTACACTCCCGTCGGCGCGCAACATGAGCCTGGGCTCGCCGAGGTTTACATGCGGTGTTTTGGAAGGGGACTTCAATGTAAGCTCACTCCGCCCGGCTTCTCCATTATCAAAAGCTCAATCGAGCGGCGCTCTCCGTGATTCTCGGTGACGCCGTGCCAGTGCCCCACCACAGGCTCGCCATACTGCCAGGAGAGCAGTATCTCCTGGCCGGAGAACCACGAGTGGAAACCGACGAGCCCCATGTCCACGTCGCAGAGCACGACGCCGATGTCCGCGATCTCGTCGAGGATGTCCATGTACTCCAGCGAGAGATCCTTGAGCCTTGCGCCGATTGACGGCAGGGCCGAGCAGATATGATCGAAGCGGCCCTCCATCGCGTCCTCGATATCTATGCGGACACCGCTCGCCTCCGCGGCCCTGCAGAGGGTGTTGACCTGCATCTGTATGCGGCCGAGCTCTGCGAAGAGGCGTTCGAGCTGCGGGATGAGCCCGTTGGCCTCTCTCAGATCAAAGTATGTCCTCAGCTCGTGCATTCCGACTCAGCCCTTTCCCTTTGCGAGCGTGATCTCTTTCTGCGCCTGGTATTTGCCCTTCTTGTCCGCGTAAGAGACCTCGCACACCTCGTCCGCGCCTAGGAATATCACCTGACCTATCCCCTCGTTCGCGTAGATGCGCGCGGGCAGCGGAGTCGCGTTGGAGATCGCGATCGTGGCGAAGCCCTCCCACTCCGGCTCGAACGGGGTCACGTGTATGTGGACCCCGCAGCGCGCGTACGTCGACTTGCCGTAGGTGACGGTGATCACGTCGCGCGGTATCCTGAAGTACTCGACCGTGCGCGCCAGCACGTAGCTCGCGGGCGGTATCTCGCAGACCGCGCCCTTGAAGTCGCGGAAGTGCAGATGCGCGAAGTCCTTGGGGTCCACCACGCCGGAGGAAGGAGGCTCGAAGATCTTGAACTCGTCGGCTATGCGAAAATCATAGCCATAGGAAGCGAGGCCGAAGGATATCCCCTCGCGCACCTGTTTCTCCTCGAAGGGTTCGATCATCCCGCGCTCTTTCGCCATCCTCCATATCCATCTGTCCGACTTGACCGACATCGTGCCTCCGGAGAGAGAAAACCTTGCGACCCCAACGGGACTCGAACCCGTGCTGCCGCCGTGAAAGGGCGGTGTCCTAACCGCTAGACGATGGGGTCTGATTGTGAGCCGCCCCGGATTCGAACCGGGGACCCACGCCTTAAAAGGGCGTTGCTCTGCCTGCTGAGCTAGCGGCCCGCCATTGCCTAAATTGCTGATTTCCTTACCCCGAAATGCGAACTCAGTAAAGGATATGATGCTCTTTCGGGGCCGCGCTGAGTAACAAATGGCGGACGCTATGTCAAATAAGGCCCCATATCTTTTTTATTTGACTAAACAATCGATTTCCAAGATTGTAGCCCCTCAAGATCAACGAAATAAACAAAAGGAGGGGGTTTTTATGGCGAATGAAACTCTGGTGGTGGTCTCAAAGGTGAAAGAGTACGTGAAGGCAAAGGGCATGCAGACCTCTGAAACGGCGGTCAACGCCATTTCCGATGCAGTCCGCGAGCTGCTCGACAAGGCAGTGGCCAGGGCCAAGGACAACGGCCGCCAGACCATCAAGGATCGCGACATCTAGATCTCAAGCACAAGAAACGCAAAAGGCCCGGCGCAAGCCGGGCTTTTTTTGCTCAGAGCCTGTTTTTTATGACCGCGGCCCGCTTCTGCGAGAATTGACTGCCCCTCCTCCTGTCGTAGAAGCGAGGCCTGGGGAGTATGGATGCGAGATAAGCCGCCTCATCCTTGCTCAAATCCTTGGCAAACTTTCCGAAGTAATGCCTGGCAGCCGCCTCGGCGCCGTAGATCCCGTTTCCCCATTCGACCACATTCAGATAGAGCTCCAGTATCCTCTCCTTTGAGAGGGTCCGTTCGAGTTTGAGCGCTATGAGGAACTCCTTGAGTTTCCTCGACAGAGACTTCTCCGGAGAGAGATAGAGGTTTCGCGCGAGCTGCATGGTTATCGTGGAGCCGCCGTGCGAGAAGCGGCCGCGCTTCATGTTCACCCTGGCCGCGAGCTTGATCGCCTTCCAGTCATAACCCTGGTGCGCAAAGAACTGGTCGTCCTCAGCCACGACCACCGCCTGTCTGAGATACGTGGAGATCTTCGAGAGCGGCCGCCACTCGTACTCCACATGACCGTTGGGATCAGCGCGCATGTAGGCGGTGAGCCCGGGTCGGGCGAATACCAAGTGGACCGCAGGCGGTGTGCTGACGCATTTCGTGATCCAGACGGACCAGCAGAGGCCGACCACGATCGATGCGGTCAGGAAAAACGCCTCGCGCCTGCCTATGACACGTCCGTTGGTGAGCATGGCCTAACGACCCTTGTCCGCGATCGCCTTATCAGCGGGATCCCGGTCCCGGCTGACGGGCAGCCTGATCTGCACCTGGGTCCCCTCATCCTTCCTGCTCGTGATCTCTATGCTGCCGCTGTGATCGACGATGATGGAGTGCGAGACAAAGAGGCCGAGCCCGGTGCCTGACTTTCCCTTTGTGGTGAAAAACGGCTCGAAGAGATACGGCATGTCCGCCTCATCAATGCCGCAGCCGGTATCGCGTACCTCCACCTCCACGGATTTGCCGTCGGACGACGTGGATATCGATAGCTCGCCGCCCTTGCCCATGCTGTCGAACGCATTGAGCAGCACGTTGAGGACCGCCTGGTGCAGCCGCCTCTCGTCGCCGTGCACGCACGGCAGCTTCTCGTTGAGGAACCAGCGAACGCTGATGCCCTTCATGTCGACCTGCCTCGATAGCAGGCCGCACGCGTTTTTCAGAATGCCGTTCATGTCGACTGCCGACCTCGCCGCCTTTGAGCGGGAGGCGTCGGAGAGCCTGGCTATGATGTCGGATATGCGCTGAAAGCCGTCCATCACGAAGCCGAACGCCTTGCGGCTCCCCTCGCCCAGGTGCTGCTCGATGCTCTCGAGGTGCAGACGGATCCCCTGGAGCGGGTTGTTGATCTCGTGAGCGAAGATCTGGGTGAGCCTGCCCATGGCGGCGAGCCTCTCGGAGGAGAGCATCTCCTCCTCGAGCCTCTGGCGCTCTATCTTCTGCGCCACGATGCGGCAGACGCTATTCAAAAGTTCCACGTCGATGTCGTCCCAATGACGGTTTCGATCGCACTGGTCAAACCCTACGAATCCATGCGGCCTTCCGAAGACGAAGATCGGTATGGAGAGGATGGACTTGACGCCTTGGCCTCCGAGCAGCTCCACGAGCTCGGGCGACGGCGCACTGGACGTGTCCTCGAGGCAGATGATGCGGCCGGCCAGCATCTCATTGCTCCACCACGGCTGAAGGTTCGTCGGAAGACTCTGCATCGTATCCTTGTTGGGCTCTATTCCCTTCGCCACCCATTCATGCGTGTTGGTCACGGTATGGCGCACGTGATCATAGCTGAAAAAATACGAGCGGCTGACGTCCAGCCCCTCGCCCAACATGGCGATGACGGAGGCGAGGAATTCGTCGATGCCATGGCGCGTGATCGACTCGCGCACTATCTCCTTCACCAGGTGTTCGTAGTGCACCCGCTGTTGGAAGAGGGAGTGCATATTATCGGAGCCGATCTCAAGCTGCTCCACCATGCGTTTGAGGTCGGTGATGTCGCGGCTGATACCGATGACCGCCGCCGTCTCTCCGTCCTTATCGAAGATCGGGTTCAGCGAGGAGGAGTAGCATCGGCTCACGCCCTTCAGCGTGATCCATTCCTGCAGATAGAGGGGCTTTCCGCTCTCCAGCACCTGGCGGTTGTTGCGCATCAATAGGCCGCCCACCTTGTCGCCGAAGGCCTCGACAGGGGTCTTGCCGATCACCTTATTTGAATCGAGGCTGCAGTCGGCGAGCGCACGTTTGTTGAGCATGGCGTATCGGCCGTCGCGATCGACTATATAGACGAGGTCATCGACCGCCTCGACAAAGGCGTTATAGACCTGCTCGTGAGTGAGCCCGGTTCGCTTCCTGATGGGGCACATCCTTCAAACCTCGGGGGGCTATGCCTTTTTCCCGCGCTTCTTTTTCGCCTTGGATACCCGCACCCCCTTGCGCGGCGTAAGCAGTTTGGCGACGTTCTCGAAGAGCACGGCGCGATCTATGGGTTTCGACAGGCATATGTCGGCGCCAAGCTCCGTCGCGCGATCCACGTTGCGATCGGAGCCGAAACCGGTGAGGACCATGATCTTCACGTGCGACAGCGCAGGCGAGCGCCGAATGCTCTGGCAGACCTTGAAGCCGTCCATGCCCGGCATGACGAGATCCAGTATGACGATGTCGGGGCGGACCGATTCCATGAAAGAACCGGCCTCGAAACCGTCGGAGGCGGTGTAGATCTCGAGCTTCTCCGGGTATTCGCGCAGCGACTCCTGGATTGCGACCCTGATCGACTCCTCGTCGTCGACGACGAGCACCTTGCGGAGCGCCGGAGCCGCGCGATCGTCCATCGGGATGCCGTGCTCGCGGCAGAAGGCGCGCAGGTCTTCGCCGTTGATCCTGAGATGACCGCCCGCGGTGCGGTAGGCGTTCAGCAGACCCCTCTTTATCCAGTTTTTGATCGTGTTGTAGCTCACCCTGCAAAGCTTCGCCGCTTCGAATGTGGTGAGCACGTCCTTCTGGCGCATCTGTCTCCTCCTTCAACCTCTATCCGTGAAACTATGTTATAGAGATTGTATAATTGATATATGGAGGCGCCTAATACCAGAAGCTGCTATATACGACAACTGAAAATATAAACTTTTCTAATACGCTGATTTTAATGATGATAAATGACCATTTTATGCGCCGCATAACACGCTGTAATAGATCGCACCGATTTGCTATAATTAAATCGGCCAGGATGGAGTGCGGGAATCAGCCAATTTTTCAAAATAGCCTTTTCAAGGCTTGAAACGAGCAATCGGCGATTCCCTTCCAATCCTGGCTTTTTTTATCCCCTGCGCATGAGCGCCGCGAAGAATCCATCCCAATCGCCCAGCCTGGGATCGGTCTTGAGATAACCTTCGCGCGTGACGATGCCTCCACAGGCTATGCCTTGTTTCTCGAAGATCGCCCCTGCGTTTGAGACTTCAAAACCCCCATCCTTCAGGAAGTCCGCGACCACATCCTCGTTCTCCTCTCTGAGGATGCTGCACGTTGCGTAGAGCAGAGAACCGCCCGGCTTCACGCGCAAGGCGTTCTCCCGGAGGATTTTTTTCTGCTGTCTCACCCTCTCGTCTATCGCGCCCTTGTCCAGGCGCCAGCGTATGTCGGGCGAGCGCCGCTGCGTCCCTACGCCCGAGCACGGCGCGTCGATGAAGACGAGATCGAAGCTCGCGCGCAACTTCGACAAAGAAGCCGCATCCATCGTCCTGATGGATTTCACCTTTGCCCGTTCCGCGCGCCTCGCGAGCTCCTTGAGCTTCCGGCCGTCGATGTCGCAGGCCGTGATCTCCCCCTGGTCGCGCATGAGCATCGCCAACGCGAGCGCTTTTCCGCCGGCGCCTGAGCAGGCATCGAGCACGACCTGGCCTGGACTGGGATCGGCGAGGATGGAGGCGAGCTGGCTCGCCTCGTCCTGCACCTCGAAGAATCCCTCCCTGAAGGATTTCAAGTCGCGGAAGTTCGACCTGATGGATAGCCTTATGCCGAACGGCGATCTCTTCGCGGGAGTCGCTTCGACGCCCTCCTCCTTGAGCATCCCGATCACTTCATCGCGGGTAGCGCGCAGGAGGTTCACCCTGAGGGTGGGGCCGATCGGCTCGTTGAGCACAAGCGCGATCTCGCGCGCACCTTCGGCGCCGTATTCCCTCTTGATCATATCGAAGAGAAAATCAGGATAGGAGAAATAGGCGGCATCCCCGCCGGGGAAGCCCTTGAGGTCGACCGCATCCACGTTCAAACCGTCAAGCTCGGGTGCGGGCGAAAGTCCGCCGCTCAAGGCGTCGAAGTCTTTGCACGGGCGCCATCGAAGAAAGGCCTGGGCGCGCAACCTGTTGTCGGGCGCAGATACTCCCGCAAGCTTAAGGCAGCCGTCGATCCTGCGGCGCCAACGCGAAACGCCGTAGACAGCGCGGGAGATCAGCCTTCGCTGCCTGCTGTTTATCTCGGGATGGTCTCTTAAGTGCGAGTCGAGCAGCCGATCGAGCGGCCTCGGCTCGATCTCGAACATGCGGAGCACGGTTGCGGCATGGTCTATGAAATCCATCTCAGAAGGGATTCTTGATCATTATGTGGGCGCTGCGCTCCGACCCCACGGAGACGATGGAGATGGGGACGCCGATCAGCTCGCTGATCTTTGCCATGTAATCCCGCGCCGCACGCGGAAGATCCCTCTCGCTGCGCGCGGAGGAGAGATCCTCTTCCCAGCCCGGCATTTCCTCGTAGACAGGCGTGATCCTCTCGAACTGTCCGAGCTCCGCAGGGAAGTCGTCGATGATCTTGCCCGCGCAATCGTACCCGGTGCATATCGAGACCTTTTCCAGGCCTGAGAGCACGTCGAGCTTGGTCATGGCGAGCATGGTGAGCCCGTTCACGCGCGCAGCGTGCCGCACGACCACGGCGTCGAACCAGCCGCATCGGCGTTTGCGGCCTGTGGTGGAGCCGAACTCCCTGCCCTTTTCCTGGAGACGCTCGCCTATCGAGTTCGCAAGCTCGGTCGGGAAGGGACCGTTGCCAACGCGCGTGGTGTAGGCCTTTGTGATCCCCAGCACATCGTCGATGATCGTGGGCCCGACTCCCGAACCGCAGCACGCAGCGCCTGCGACGGTGTTCGAAGAGGTGACGTACGGATAGGTGCCGTGGTCGATGTCCAGCGCCGTGCCCTGCGCGCCCTCGAAGAGGATCTTCGCCCCATCCCTGATCTTTCGATGCAGGAGCTGTTCGGTGTCGCAGACGTGGCGAGAGAGCCTCTGCGACCACTGCTCCGCCTCACGAAAGAGTTCGTCGCACGAGATCCGCTTCCCGCCGAGCATCTCTATCTGCCGATTTTTGAGCGGCAGCACCGCGTCAAGCCTGGCCTTGAGCACGCCCGAATCAAGGAGGTCGCCCGCCCTGATTCCAAGGCGCGCGACCTTGTCCTCGTAGGCAGGGCCGATCCCCCTGCCGGTGGTCCCGATGCGAGAGGAGCCCATCGCCTCCTCGCGCAGCTGGTCGATGATGCGATGATACGGGAGCACGAGGTGCGCGTTCTGGCTCACGGCGAGCCTCGTCGCGTCCTTGAGATAGCCCTGCACGGTCAAACCTTCCATCTCGTCGATGAGGACCTTCGGGTCGAGCACGACGCCGTTGCCGATGATGCAGAGGCAACTCTCGTGGAGTATGCCGGACGGCACCAGGTGGAGTATGGTCTTCTGGCCCCCGATGACCATGGTGTGGCCCGCGTTCGCGCCCCCCTGATAACGGACGACGACGTCGGCCTGCGGCGTGAGCAGATCGATGATCTTGCCCTTGCCCTCGTCTCCCCACTGAGTCCCGACCACGATTACATTCGCCATTATGACACCGCCCTTTGAGCCTTCAGCCCATGAGTTTTTCGAGTATCGCCTTCTGCACGTGCAGCCTGTTCTCGGCCTGATCGAAGACCCTCGACTGCGGCCCGTCCATCACCTCGTCGGTGATCTCGTCGCCGCGGTGCGCGGGCAGGCAATGCAGCACGATCGCGTCCTTCTTCGCAAACGAGAGCAGCTCACGGTTGACCTGGTACGGCCTGAAGAGCGAGACCTTCGCCCCCTCGCCTGCGCCCTCCTGCCCCATGCTCACCCACGTGTCCGTATTGATCACGTCCGCGTTCTTCACGGCCTCGCGCG
>JBAZOP010000093.1 GCA_041648665.1 bacterium
TAGACTATCTCCGCACCGCAGCCAGCGGCCGCAGCAGCTTCATTCCCATGGAAGTCCGCAGCATGGCCGAGGAGGGCGCCCGTCCCGAGGGCGAGGGCGTGATAGGCCCCATCTCCCAGTTCGTGCGCATGAACGACGACTACCGCAACATCGCCGGCTATCTCATGAACGACGTGGTCCTGGTGGAGGACCTCGAACGCGCGCTGGGGCTCTGGCGCACGGGCCGCTACAACAAGACCTTCGTGACGCGCGACGGCTGCGTGGTCGATCCCTCCGGCGTCATCAGCGGCGGGTCGAGCGCCGGCGTCGAGGAGCAGCTCGTGGCCCAGAAACGCAGGGCGAAGGAGCTCGCGGAAGAGGTCGGCCGTCTCTCGGGCGAGTTCACCCGCGCCGAGGGCGAGGCCGCGAAATTGCGCGATCGCGTGAAGTCGATAGAGGAGCACCTGGAGGGACTGCGCCGCGATTCGCACGGCGAGGACATAAAGTTCGTCAGCCAGGAGCGCGATTGCGAGAGACTCGATGAGGAGAAGAAGAGGCTCGAGGCCGAGCGCGATTCACTCACGGTCGAGAGCGCGGCTCTGGCCGAGGAGCTGCGCAGGATAGAGAACGAGAGCATCGAGGCGGAGCTGGCGCTCGAAGCGCACCGGACTGATCGCAGGGAGGCTGAGGCCCGTCTCGCCGAGTCGCAGGAGACGCTCTCGACGGTGACCACGGAGTTGGGCGGCCGCGACCAGAAGCTCACCGATTTCAAAGTGGAGTTGGCTCAGGCCGAGGAGAGGCAGGGATCGGCGGCCAGGGAGCTGGAGGGGCTGATACTCCAGAAGAAGATATCGCTGCTCGCCGCGGGCCGGCGTTCCGCGGAGTTCTCTCAGTCGGAGCAGCGCGACAAGGTGCTCGAACGCGAGCTGGAGTCGCTCAGGGTCGACATGGATCTCGCCGTAAGGGCGGTGGCGAAGCTCTCCGAGTCGCAGCATGTCTGCCAGGAGCGCTACGACCAGGGCCAGTCAGCTCTGCGCGAGAAGGAGCTGTCGATACGCGACGTCCGCCGCCGCCACGACGACGCCCTCGCTAAGGTCCACGGGCTCGAGCTCAAGCTGACGGAGATGAGGGCCGGCGAACGATACCTCGTGGACGGCATCCGCGAACGCTATCATCTGGACCTTCCGTCGATCGAGTCGGAGTATTACACAGAAGGGCTCGATCTCGAAGCCGAGGAACAGGCGGTCGCGGAACTCAAGGACAAGCTCGACAATATAGGGCCGGTGAACGTCGACGCCATCAAGGAATTCGACGAGCTCTCCGAGAGGCAGGTGTTCCTCTCCAAGCAGCACGAGGACCTCTCCCTCTCGCTCGAGAACCTCTCCAAGGCGATCAACAAGATCAACCGCACCAGCCGCCAGCGCTTCGGAAGGGCCTTCGAGGCGGTGAACGAGCAGTTTTCCGCGCTCTTCCCCAAGCTCTTCCGCGGAGGCAGGGCGAGCCTCGTGCTCACCGACGAGGAGAACCTGCTCGAGACCGGCATCGAGATCGTCGCTCAGCCCCCGGGCAAGAAGCTGCAGTCGATAACCCTGCTCTCCGGCGGAGAGAAGGCGCTCACCGCTGTGGCGCTCATCTTCTCCATATTCCTCATCAAGCCGTCGCCTTTCTGCCTGCTCGACGAGGTGGATGCGCCCCTTGACGACGCGAACATCGACCGCTTCAACGACCTCATACGCTCCATGACTCCGCACTCGCAGTTCATACTCATCACGCACAACAAGCGGACCATGGAGCTCGCGGACCTGCTCTACGGCGTCACTATGGAGGAGGCCGGCGTCTCCAAACTCGTCTCTGTGCGTCTGGCCAAGGACAGGGACGAGGAGAACAAGGTCGCCTGAATTCCGTGAATCGAATCTATATCATCGCAGGGTTTCTAGGTCTGGCCGCAATGTTCTGTGCCTTCATCGCCGCCAGGAAGAGGAGGGCCGGTTCCGCCCCTCTGACGGTGAGCGCCCCCATGCGCCTCGGTTTCAGCGGTGGGCTGGCCGCGCTGCTCGGCCGCGGGTCGCTGAACGACGGTTTCTGGTCCGAGCTGGAGTCCGCGCTCATCTCCGCAGACGCAGGACTTCCCGTCACCCAGCACCTGATGGCCAGCGTGAAATCCCAGAGCACGCCTGCGGAGGTAAGGCGGAAACTCGCCGATGAGATGATCGGCATGCTGCGCAAAGGCCGGGCGCTTGAGCAGGGCAGGCCGCACGTCGTGGTGGTGCTGGGTGTGAACGGCGTCGGCAAGACCACCACGATCGCCAAACTGGCACGCGCGCATATCGACGAGGGGAGACGGGTGCTGCTGGTCGCGTGCGACACGTTCCGCGCCGCTGCGACGGAGCAGCTCGCGGAGTGGGCGAAGAGGCTCGGCTGCGAGATCGTTTCGCAGCAGCCGGGCGCGGACCCTGCCTCGGTCGCGTACGACGGCGTCGCCAGGGCCGCGGCCAGGGGCCATGAGGTGGTCATCATAGACACAGCGGGCAGGCTGCACACGAAGCAGAATCTGATGGAGGAGCTCAAAAAAATATCGCGCGTTACGGGTAAGGCGTGCCTTGGCGCGCCTCACGAGAAGATCGTGGTGATCGACGGCACGGTAGGGGGAAATGGGCTCGCGCAGGCCCGCGAATTCCACGCCGCGGTCGGGCTCACGGGGGCCGTGGTGACCAAGCTCGACGGGACCGCCAAGGGCGGGGTCCTGCTCGCGATCTCGCGCGAGCTGGGTATCCCCATCACCCACGTCGGCGTGGGCGAGGGGATTCGCGATCTCAAACCGTTCGACGCGAGGGAGTTCGTCGACTCCATCATCGCATGAGGATATCCATAGAAAAGATGGTCCACGGCGGCATGGGGCTGGGCAGCGCGGACGGCCTCAAGGTCTTCGTTCCTTTCTCCGCGCCAGGGGATCTCCTGGAGGTCGAGGCCACGGCGGAGCGCCACGGCTTCGTCGAGGCCAAGATCATCTCGATAGAGAAGCCCGCACCCTGCAGGGTCGAACCCCGATGCCCGGTCTTCGGCCGATGCGGAGGCTGCCAGTGGCAGCACATGGAATACGCCGAGCAGCTCAAGTGGAAGCGGCTCATCCTCGTCGAGCAACTCGAGCGGATAGGTAAGGTGCGCGATCCCAACGTGTTGTCCCCGATCCCTTCGCCTGCGCAATGGCACTATCGGAATCGCATGCAGCTTCACGTGGATTCGAAGGGCCGCGTGGGTTTCTACAGGCCGAAGTCCAAGGAGGTCGTGGAGTTCTCGGAGTGCGCGATTGCGGCGGAGGATCTGAACCGCGAGCTCAACCTTCGCAGGGAGGAATTCTCCAGGCGCGACCGAGGGATCGCGCTCAGGCTGAGCCCGGGCGGCGCTTTTTCGCAGATCAACAGCGGCCAGAACGAGAACCTGAAGAGGCTCGTCTGCGAATGGCTCATGGATGTCCCGCACGAGAGCGTGCTGGAGCTGCATGCCGGCTCGGGAAACTTCTCTTTCGCCCTCGCGGGCGTGGCGGGCGAGGTCGTTGCGACCGAGATCGACGGCCGCGCGGTGGAGGCGGCGGAGAAGGCGCAGGCCGAGCTGGGCCTCTGCAACCTGGAGTTTCGAAGGATGAGCGCCGAGCGCGCGGTCCGGCGCTTCGCCGGCGGCAGGGACGCGCTCCTGCTCGATCCGCCACGGAAGGGGTGCCCCGAGGCGATCGACGCCATCGTCCGCGCCGCCCCCAGGACCGTGCTGTACATATCGTGCGATCCAGCCACGCTTTCCCGCGACGTTCACGCGCTCGTGAGCTCGGGCTATGATCTCGTCCGAGCGGCGCCGGTGGACATGTTCCCCCAGACCTTCCACATCGAGGCCCTTGCCATGCTGGCGCGCAGATGACCGCGCTTGACAATCAAGTCACTTTTGATAGAAGTATCCAACTTTTTTATTGATTCAGGATACTTAGGATCGTCTCTGCGGGAGTTCATCGAAAGGGGTGATTTCAGATGCCGGGAATCAGAGTCCGCGACGGAGAGACCTTTGAACAGGCCCTTCGCCGTTTCAAGAAGCAGTGCGAGAAGGCGGGGATACTCTCGGAGGTGCGCAAGCGCGAGTACTATGAGAAGCCCTCTGTGAAGGAAAAGCGCAAGCGCGAGGCTGCGAAGAAGAAGAAAGTCCGTCGTTTCTGATGTCGCCCTGTGAAGGGCTTCTAACATGGGGGCGAGGCGTGTCTCTGAAGCAGAAGATCAACGAGCAGACGAAGGCGGCGATGAAGTCGAGGGAGCCACTCAAGGTGGACTGTCTCAGGTTCATCTCTTCCGCCATCAAGAACAAGGAGATCGAGAAGCGCGGGGAGCTCGACGACGTCGAGATCTCCAAGGTGCTTGCAACCCTCGCGAAACAGCGCGGCGAGTCGATCGAATTGTACAAAAAAGGCGGCCGCCTGGAGCTCGTTGAAAAGGAAGAGGCCGAGCTCGCAATTATTCAATCTTTTCTTCCCAAGCCCCTATCCGACGAGGAGCTGGCAAAGGCGGTGGCAGAGACCATCGCCGAGGTCGGCGCCGCGGGTCCGGCAGACATGGGCAAGGTCATGAAGGCGATCGGGCCCAAGACCGCCGGCCGCGTCGACGGCAAAAAGGTGAGCGAAGCGGTCAAGGCCATGCTCTCGGGGAAATAGGGCTGCGTTCAAAGGCGATCGATGTTCACGAAATCGACCCTTGATGAGATAAGGGAGCGCGTTTCAATCGCCTCGCTCATCGGCGAGCGTATCCCTCTGAAGAGGGCGGGCCGCAATCATACGGGCCTGTGTCCCTTTCACAAGGAGAAGACTCCTTCTTTTTCCGTCAGCGACGAGAAGGGAATATATCACTGCTTCGGCTGCGGCGCAGGCGGGGATTGCTTCCAGTTCCTCATGCAGTTCGACGGGGTTTCGTTCGCTGAGGCGGTCGAGCAGCTCGCGAAGAAGACGGGCGTCACCGTGGAGCGCGATCTCGCCCCCGGCCAGATCGCCCAAGAAGACGCAAGACAGAAGAAGAGGCGGCAGCTGTTGCGCGTGAACGACATCGCGCGGGACTTCTTTGCAGAGCAGCTCTTTGACGACAAAAAAGGGGGGGGTGCGAGGAAGTATCTGCAAGACCGCGGAATCAATGAAGATATTTCAAAGCAACATTTTCTGGGACTTGCCGACAACTGCTGGGACTCGCTGGCCTCGCACCTGAAGGCAAAGGGAGTCCCTGATGCGCTGGCGATCGAGCTCGGTCTCATCAGGCCGCGAGACGGAGGAGGCCACTACGACTTCTTCCGCAGCCGCGTCATGTTTCCGATCATGTCGCCGCGCGGCGACGTGATCGGATTCGGCGGCCGCGCGCTGGGCACGGACGAACGCGGAGAGGCTCAGGCTAAGTATCTCAATTCGCCGGATTCGACGATCTATCACAAGTCGAGCATAGTCTACGGGCTCGACAGATCGGCTCAGCCGATCCGCTCTCTGGATCAGGCTATACTGGTGGAGGGCTATATGGATTTCATCGGCCTCCATCAACACGGGTTTGAAAATGTGGCCGCGCCTCTGGGCACCGCCCTCACCGAAGGCCATGTCGCGACGCTTGCCCGTTACACGCGCAACATGGTCGTCATCTTCGACGGCGACGAGGCGGGCAAGAGGGCTGCGCTCAGGGCGCTCGGTGTTTTCCTGGAGTCGGGGATAATGCCGCGCGTGGTGATATTGCCGTCGGGCGAAGATCCCGATTCCCTGGTCAGAAAAGAGGGGGCCGATGCGTTTCGCGCCAGAGTCGAAAGGGCGGCCCCGCTGTTCGAGCACTTCGTCGATCTGACGGTCGGCGAGACCGGGAGCGATTCCGCAGGCAAGCTTGCGGCGTTGCAGAGGATAGCGCCGATGCTCCGCAGGGTCGAAGGCGAGATCGAGTCCTCGGTGCTCAGGCAACACGTGGCGCGCAGGCTCGACATGACGGAATCGATCGTCGTCCGCGCCGTGGGCAAAGGCCGCGGCGTCGCTGCCGATGAGAAGTCGCACGGAACCGTGCAGGAGGTCCGGGGAAGCGACAGTTCCCTGGAGAGGCTGCTCATAAGGACGATGCTTGCGCATCCGGCTACGGCGCCGCAGGTGTTCACGAAGGTGGCGGCCGCGGACTTCGTCGACGAATGGTGCCGCACGGTGGCTGGGATCCTGGCCGAATCGTCGGCGGGCGGAAAGACGCCCGACGTGAACTCGATGATCGGAGGCATCTCCGACGACGAACTGGCCTCCGCAGTCCGCGCGTTGGCCATGGAACAGCACGGCCTCACGGACGAGGAGGCGGAGGACGTGGCCGGAGATTGCGCGAGGAAAATAGCGGATCGGCCGGCGCAGGCGAGAATAGAGGCGATAAACGAAGACATCATCCGTGCGCAGAGCGAAGCGGACGAGGGAAAAATAACGAAGCTGCTCGCAGAGAAGAGCGAGCTCGTATGCCGGATTCACAGGCGCACGGGAACAGGAGGACGATGAACACCGCGATGCCGAACAACCCGCAACAGAAGGCTGCCCCGGTCTCGGCCGATATCGAGGAGGTGAAGAACCTCATCTCCGCCGGCAAGTCCAAGGGATATCTCACCGTCGAGGAGGTGAACGACGCGCTGCCAGCCGACATGGTCACGTCGGCGCAGCTCGACGACGTGCTCACCATTTTCGACGATATGGACATCGAGATCGTGGACAACGAGGAAGAGGGCAAGAACCTCAAGGACCGCGCCCCTATCAAGGACAAGATAGGGGAGAAGGTTGCGGCCCTTGAGCCTGGTCCCGACTACGGCGTGCGCAGCATCGACCCGGTGCGCATGTACCTGCGCAAGATGGGCCAGGTCGCGCTGCTCACGCGCGAGGGCGAAGTCGAGATCGCGAAACGCATCGAGCGCGGTCAGAACGAGATGATCGGCATACTGCTCTCAAGCCCTCTGGGCGTCTCGCGGATCGTCGCCCTTGGCGAAGACCTGCAGCGCAATCGCATACGCGTGGTCTCTGTGGTCAGGGACGCCGAAGACCTCGACGAGGCGGATATCGAGGAGTTCGACGAGACAGGCCACCGCACCCGCATCCTAAAATTGATGAGCAAGGTTCGCGCCCTGGACAGGACGAGGAGGGACTCCTTAAAGAAGATCGGCCGCGCCAGCTCCTCCAAGAAGCTCAAGGACGGATGCAAGGAGAAGGTGACCACGCTCCAGGACAACATGCTCGAGTGTTTCAAGGAGATGCAGCTCTCCACCAGGACGGTCAACGGCATCGTCGAGGCGTTCCACCAGGTGATCGAGCAGGCCGAAAAATACCAGCGCATGATACACAACTTCGCAAAGCAGCTGCGCTGCAAGGATGAGGAGCTGCGCGAGCGCATGAAGGAGTTCAAGCGGACCGATTATCAGCGCCGCAAGATCGTGAAGGAGACGGGCCTTTCGCGCGAGGCGGTGGCCGAGATCATAAAAGAGTTCGAGAGCGTGCAGTCCGAGAAGAACCAGCTAGAGAAGAGCGCCGGCCAGAGCATCGAGGAGCTGCGCACGACCTACCGCGAGATCAAGCGCGCGGAACAGTTCGCGGAGCGCGGCAAGAGCGAGATGATCGAAGCCAACTTGAGGCTCGTCGTCTCCATAGCGAAGAAGTACACGAACAGGGGGCTCCAGTTCCTGGATCTGATCCAGGAGGGGAATATCGGCCTCATGAAGGCGGTCGACAAGTTCGAATACCGCCGCGGCTACAAGTTCTCCACGTACGCGACGTGGTGGATCAGGCAGGCCATAACGCGCGCGATCGCGGACCAGGCGCGCACGATCCGCATACCGGTGCACATGATTGAGACCATCAACAAGCTCGTGCGCACCTCAAGGTATCTGGTGCAGGAGCTGGGCCGCGAGCCCCTGCCCGAGGAGATAGCGCTCAAGATGGAGCTGCCGATAGAGAAGGTCCGCAAGGTGCTCAAGATCGCGAAGGAGCCGATATCGCTCGAGACGCCGATCGGCGAGGAGGAGGACAGCCATCTGGGCGATTTCATCGAGGATAAGTCGGTGGTCTCGCCGACCGATTCGGTCGTCAACATGAGCCTCTCCGACCAGACGAGGCAGGTGCTCGCGACGCTGACGCCGAGGGAGGAGAAGGTCCTCAGGATGAGATTCGGCATCGGGGAAAAATCCGACCACACGCTCGAAGAGGTGGGCCGCGACTTCTCGGTCACCCGCGAACGCATAAGGCAGATAGAGGCTAAGGCGCTGAGGAAGCTCAGGCACCCGAGCAGGGCCAAGAAGCTCCGCAGCTTTATCGAGTGGTGATATACGGGAAATGAGGGGAGGAGAGATGCAGGTATCGCGGGAGCTGGATTACGGCATCAGAGCGATGGTGGTCTTGTCCGCTCACGAGAGGGAGGTCCTCTCCAAGAGGACGATCGCCGGCGAGTTTCGTATCCCTGTCAATTTTCTCGCCCTGATATTGCCCAAGCTCGTGCGCTCCGGGCTCGTGGAATCGCTTCCCGGGCCGAAGGGGGGCTACAGGATCGCGAAGCCAGCTTCGAAGATATCGATGTACGACGTGGTGATCGCCATCGAGAACGAGGTGGCGTTCAACCGTTGCCTCGCCGTCAAACCCAGCTGCGAGTCCAAGGGAAACTGCCCCGTGTCGCTGGTCTGGAAAAAACTCCAATGCGACGCGATGGATTATCTCAAGGGCGTGACGTTCGAAAGTCTGGCGACTAATTTTGAGAAGTCTTTATAGTTCGTCCGAACCGGGGGATCATATGAAAAAATGGGCTCTCTGGGCGGCGATCGCCGCCGCTGTCCTTGGCCTCGTCTCCGCAGCTCTCGCCACCTTCCAGCGCTTCAGGATCTATCGGGAGGGGCTCGAGAAACCCAGCTTTTGCGCGTTCAGTGAGACGGTAAACTGCGACACTGTGAACGCCAGCTCCTACTCGGAATTCCTGGGCGTACCGATCGCCTGGTGGGGTGTCTGCTTCTATGCGGCGATCGCTGGGCTGGCGCTCTTCGCCGCCCTCTCCAGGAAAGACAAGCGGGCCACGGTCTCGGCCGCCTGGTTCATGTCCTGCGGCGGCATCGCATACAGCGCATTCCTCGCCTACATATCCTTCTTCGTGCTCCGCGTCCTCTGCGTCGAATGCATGGCCATGTACCTGGCAAACATCCTGCTGTTCTTATTTCTGTTCGCAGCACTGGGCATCCCGGTCGGATCGGCCGCAAGATTCGTAAAGGATTACGCGCTGGCCGTCTTCGGCAGGCGCTCGAATCTCGGGTTCAGCCCGGCGGTCGTCCGACACGCCGTAGCGGTCGGCGCCGTGTTCTTCGTGGGCTGGATCGCCATCTCGCAGGTGCAGGCAAAGGGCGGGGCCGGGATGTCCAAGACCGGACTCGACGAGAAGGTGAAGGCCTTCTCGATGCAGTCGCTGAGCGAGATCGAGATCGATCCCGAATGGCCGGTGTGGGGGAATCCCGACGCAGCGGTCACGTTGGTCGAGTTCAGCGAGTATCAATGTCCGTTCTGCAGGATGGCGGCTTTCAACGTGAAGCCGTATCTGAACGAGTTCAAGGGTGACATCCGCTATTATTTCGTCAATTTTCCGCTGGACAACAGCTGCAACGACGACATGGAAAGGCCCATGCATCCCTACGCCTGCTATGCGGCCAGGGCTGCGTACTGCGCTGAAAAGCGAGGGGACTTCTGGGCCTTCCACGACGACCTCTTCAGGTCGCAGGCCGGCATGAACGAGGAGAAGATCCTGGGGCTCGCCGAGAAGCGCGGCTGGGACAGGGAGGATTTCCTGGGCTGCGTCAACTCGCCAGAGGCGGACGAGAGCGTGAGGAGGGATATAGAGGCCGGCAGAAAGATCTATATCACGGGCACGCCGACGCTCTATCTCAACGGGCGAAAGCTCAAGTATTGGCGCGATTCGAAATATCTGCAGGCGCTGGTCAAACAGGAAATCAGGAAAGCGAAGAAACAGGGTCGCTGAGCGTCATTTCCTGTTGCTCTTGATCCCGAATTTCGCTTCGATCTTCTCGTAGTAATCTATGATGCTCCGCACGTACGTCCTCTTGTTCCTGTAGTCGGCCGGGTAGAAGCTGCGTTTGAATCCGTAGATGATGAGGTCTTTCAAATTCTTGGGCGCTATCTCGAAGTTGGAGGCCGCGAGTTCGATCTCATCGGTCACCGTGGTGTTGGATATGAGCCGGTTGTCCGTGCAGAAACTGACGGAGAGCTGCTTTGCCAACATCTCCTTGAGCGGATGCTTGTCGATGGACTTTATCCGAGGCATGGTCTGCAGGTTCGAGGTGAGGCAGACCTCTACGGTGATGCGGCGGTCCGCGATGTATTCCCACAGTTTGCGCACGTAGGTCTCTTTCTCTTCCTTAGTGGGCAGATCGACCATCTCCGCGTCGAAGAGATGGGTGCCGTGGCCTATGCGGTCCGCATGGCAATCGGTTATTGCCTGGAAGATGGAGGCCGGACCGTACGCTTCGCCGGCATGGACCGTCTTCTTCATGAAGTTTTTGTGCGCCAGGTCGTAGGACTCGCTGTGCTTCTCGGCCGGATACCCGTGTTCAGCCCCCGCAAGATCGAAGCCCGCGATCGGTATTCCCAGATCGTCGCGTGCGTGTATGAGCGTGCGTACGAGGTCCTGCGATGCGAGCGCCTGGAGCTCGTCCATCGGCATGTAGGGATGTATCTCCACGAGCCTCCTGTAGTACGAGGCCGACTGCGCGTCGAACATGCGCATGGCGCAGCCGATGATGCCGTAGTGGAATTGCGGCTCTCCGCCCGATCTTATCTCCGGCTTCGAGTTTATCTCTTCCTCGGCGCGCTGCATCCCCCGGTTTACGAATTTGAGCACGTCGTCCGCGTTCATCGAGGGGTTCGCGTGCAGCTGCGGCGCGAAGCGCACCTCGAGGTATCGCACCCCCTCTGCGAAGTTGTCCAAGCACAGCTCGTAAGCCGCGCGTTCCAGCGCCTCGGGCGTCTGCAGCACTGCCGTGGTGTACTGGAACCCCTGGAGGTAGTCGACGAGGTCGCGATAGCGGTTTTTGAAGACGCTCTTGCGGAGCCCTTCCTCCGTGTACGAGGGCAGCGCGATCTGCTGGTTCTTCGCGAGCTCTATCAGCGTATCGAGTCTGAGGCTCCCGTCCAGGTGAACGTGGAGGTCGGTCTTGGGTATTGCGAGCAGAAACTCCCGAGGGTATTTTGTCATTTAAGATGTCTCCTCATTCGTCTGTTTTTATCGGCATGCTGCTTTTGCTTTCGGCCTCGTATATTGCGAATTCGCCGGAGAGGGCGGCGTCGCGCATGATCTCCACCGACTTCGACGGGTCGCAGCCGTGCCTTGCGGGGCAGGCGGCGATCACGTGTATGAATCTGAATCCCCGGAGCGATCGCGCCTTCTTGAATTTGCCGTCGAGATCCATGGGAAG
>JBAZOP010000094.1 GCA_041648665.1 bacterium
GGAGAATCACGAGCCCGCGCTCTTCGATTCCGTAATGACGATGATGGGCAAGCTCCCCGGCTGGGAGGAGTTCGCAAACGTCCTGTACGCGGGCCGCGCATATCGCGACGCAGTCGGCCCCTTTGAACAGGTCCTTGTTGCTGCGCAAAACAAGGCGGATACGACCGAACTTTGCACCAAGACCAAGGGCTTGGTGGACGCGGCCCTGTTCGCGATCGAGGCATGCGATGAGAACCTTCTCAACGATGACCAGAAGGAAGTCAGGTTTGTGATAAACGGCGCGTTGCTCGAGATGCTGGCTGGACTCGACGATATTTGCAAGCCGCCGGTATGCGGCGACGGGATAATCAATGGCGACGAGAAGTGCGATCCAAAGGCCAAACCGACGGGCTGCGACGAGAACAAGCGCTGCAACAGCAACTGCGATTGCGTGTCCAACAAAAGAAAGCCGGTGGGTCCGGTGGACGACGGCGGTGACGGTTTGATAATTATTTCGTGACTATGGTTGTTGATGGGGGGCGCAACAGCAAGCTTGGAGGAAAGATATGATAAGCGCGGGCCAAAAAAAGGTTGATTGGAACAAGCTGCCTATTGAAGAGCTTTTCCCTAGATACATATGCGGTGAGCCTTATGGGCAAGGCAAAGAGGGAGACACCTGTCAACAGAAACAAGCGGAGCAGGTGAAGAAGGTCAGGGAGAATCCCAGCCCAATGACCGAGAGTGAAGTTCCGCGCTATGACATTGCCCTGCGAAATATTATGATAGGCGCTCAGGAGAAATGCCTCAAGACCATGGGTCTTACGGATTACAAAAACTTGAAAGGCCCCAAGAACGTCGACAAAAGGGCTACCTTGGGCAAATGTCTTGCGGATACGGCGAATTCAGACGCAATGGTACAACTTAGGGGTATGGAAGGATCGGTTTCCTCCCTTGTTGGTAAGGCAGGTGAAATTGCCCGCGGCGATATGCCCCTGCACCCGCTCGACATCGACCTCCCCAAGGTGGTCAAGGACTTCATAGAGAAGCTCCCCACGGATAAGGGGCTCCCGGAAGACGTGGGTGCGCAGGTGAAGTTTGCACAGGAAGTCGATCGCCTCTTCCGCGATGCCATGGCGAAGGTGACGCCCTCTGACGACAGGATATTGGGCGTGGACAAGATCGGCGACCAGGTGATCAACGACCCTGAGCACGGCATGGAGGCCAAACTCCAGCAGTACAAGCTCGCAGACGACGCCATGAAGCCCACGCTCCTCGAGAAGCTGGGCTTTATCGTGGCCTACGGAAAGAGCATGGGCCCTGAATTCAAGGTCTCGTTACGCGAGCTTCCGACCAGCCTCTTCGATGCTGTGAAGCCCATTGAGGCGAAGCCGCTAATCTCCCAGGAGCTCCTCCGCCTGCTGGGCGAGGGGATCCCGTACTTTGATGCCAATAAGGGCAGCGCCGATCAGCTTGAGTCCCTTGCTACTAAAATCAGAGAAGCGATGAAGGGCAAGGACTTCAAAGACATACCCAGTTATCATGTGACCGGCGTAACCGTTAAGGACGGCAAGGCCACCGGAGTCACTATCGAGCGGGGCAAAGCCGAGGCTCCGGCGCTTCTGGTCCTGCTCATGGGCGCGCAGAATGACCCGGCGAGGCGTCTTGCCGTGCACCACATCTGGCAGCAGACGTTGGCGAAGGCCCCTGACATGAATCCCCTGCAGATGCAGGAAGCCGCTGTCAACATCGCCATGCAGCTGAGGCAGATGAACAGCCCGGAGATCGCGCTGCAGGTTGTGGACAGCGTGGACAAGAAGAGCGGCACTGTGACCATGCACCAGGACCATGAAGAGCTGATAGGCCTGTCGCCCAAGTTGCTCAGGCGCAACGGCGTCAAGAGCGACGATATAGCTGTTGCCCTGGTAGAGCACCAGAAAGAGAACATGGACGCCTGGAGGGCGAAGAACCCCGGCGCTACTGTTGATAAGGAGAGAGAGATAGCGAAGAAATACAGCGCATACGCGGACAAGATGCTCTCAGAGGGCATCAATTTCGACAAGATGACTAAGGACCAGATCAAGAATCTGGCTGTTACCAATGCCACCAACTACTTCAACTACATAGCCACGGGCGAGTTCGACAAGAACGGCGACCCGATAATGGTCCCGAGGAGCGGCGGAGGCGACGGTTTTGGCGGCGGCGGAAATGCTACGATGGCGGTGATCTCGACCGGCGTGAACCCGGTGACCGGCGCGGAAGAGCCAAAGGCATACTTCCAGCTAGGCAGCGCCGGGTTGTACGGAGGCGGCATCTTCGGCACAGGAGTGCCTGAGGACGATGGAGCTTACGTCAGTCTGGGCGTGAACTTCAAATTCAAGTATCAGAAACCAGGCTCCAAGTGGGGCGTTGGCGGCGAGTTTGGCGGTAAAGGGGTTACAAACCCACGTTGGTATGTGCTTGATGGAGGCCCCATTGGCATGGATGATGGGTACCACGGGGTTGCGCTTGATCCCTACGACGGCGCGAACGGCAGCGACTTCAATCTATCGCTTTCGAGGCTTAATGTCGCTCCCTTCTACGCATTCACCGATTCGGCCAAACTAGCCTTAAGGTTTGGCATCATTAGCCATTCTCCGTATGATGCGTCCGCATTAGGCTTCAACTCCTTCGACCTGCCGAACAGCGGTCAGCCGATTTCGCCCGGCGTCACATCCTCGGGTATTGGATTTGCCCCTGAGCTGACGCTGGGATCCTATGATGTGAAAGCGTACAATCACGATCCGTACAGCGAGGATCACAAGGCCGTGCAGATTATGTTCAGCCCGTACGTGAGCGGCGATCCCTTCTCTTTTGGGACCAGCGGCGTCACCGCCTTCCAGGGCGTCAGCTACGGCGCCTCTCTCCTGTGCACCATCGACATAGGCGGGCTCGTTGCTGCCAAATCGACCGATTGGGTCTTTACGTTCGACGGCAACGTGGGCGGATCGAGGGACGGCAAATTCAAATTCAAAGACGATGAGATAAAGCTCGGCACACTCGCATGGCACCTGGGCGGCTCGCTCTACGCCTCACTCCACGAGCACTTTAACGTGGGAGTTGGCGGTAGCTATGGCCAGAAGGCCATGCAGGGCTGGGAAGGGCCCATGAGAATCGGCAGGCTTGGTCTTACGCTGAGCGCCCCGTTCAGGGGCCTGGGTGAGAAGAAGAACATGGCCGTGACGGTCAACGCAGCCGTTTCAGGATCATGGGCGTCCAGGGGCAAACAGATAGGTGATAGCTCGGTCGAGGGTGACCAGGGCGATGCAGCATCGGTCGATCCGGAGGACTGTGAGCCAGATCTGCCCTGCAACGAGGGCCCGGTCAACGACTACACCGAGAGCGACAATCCCTCCAACCGCTTGGTCGCCGACCTCATGAGAATAGGGCCCGGACAGACGACGGCATTTGTGCTGAACCCCGTCTGGAGCATCGACACCAGCAAAAATACAGTGCTCGACTTAGAAGCAGCGATCGGCGTGTTCAGACACGAAGCTCCGCAGGATAAGGATCAGAACGGGTTGGGCTTCTTCATTGGCGGAGGCGCTACGCTCCACTTGAGATAAGGTTTGTCAATTGACCCTTTAACACGAGGATGAGGGATATGAAGAATATAAAGAGACATGCATGGGCGCTCATCGCGACAGTGGCAACAGCAGCTCTGCTCGCAGGCTGTTCCGACGGCGAGCTCAAGAGCGGCGCAAATCTCGATATCACGCCCCCTGCTCCGATCGTCATTTCATTCTACGCTGAGCCCAGCGAGATCGCTGCGGGCCAGTCCACGACCATATCGTGGGAGGTCGCTGGCGCCGACAAAGTCGAGATCACTGCCGTTGCATCCGACGGCACGCCGGTTTCGTTCGGCGTATCGACCGACCAACTCTCAGGTTCCCAGGCGGTAAACGGTCTTGCATCCACGACCGACTTCGTGCTCACGGCCACCAAGAGCACCGATAGCCTCGAATCAGAGACCGAGACCACCGATACCGATGAAGCGTCCGCGATACACGTGCTCGGCGGACAGATCCAGTACGGCCCGGAGGTCGAGGAAGAGACGGAAGAGACGCCGGAGACGTCTGAAGTAGCGGTCTCATCCGTCACGCAGACCATAACCGTGACAGTGCTGCCGGCGAACGCGCTGGCTGCAACGATAACGGCCGACAAGTCAAGCGTTCCTGCCGGAGAGTCCACGATAATCCGCTGGACGGTGACGCCTTCTGAGAACCTCACCGCGGTCGGCGTGGTCGCTGACAGCGGCGAAGCGATAGTCGCGACAGACAGCTGCAGCGGCGACATGGCCAGCATACTTGCGCAGCCTGCGCTGGAGCAATTCCCCGCGGTAGGATGCGCGGTGGTCACGCCGTCAGTGGCTACGACCTACACGATCAACGCGCAGGACAGCGTCGGCAACGTCGCCACCGCTTCCGTATTGGTAGGGCTAACGTCAGGCCAGATCACCGCGGACATCAAGGCTGCGGAGAGCGATTCCGCTACGCCGAAGGATGCCCTCGAAGTGACCACGTGGCAGAGCCCGGTCGTCGTCTCCTGGTCGGTGACGCCTGCCGCGGCAAAGGTTTCGATCGTGGCGACCGGCTCCGTTGAGGCCGCCTCCACCGCCGCCCCGTGCGAATTGCCGGTCGATGCGTCCGACAAGACGACGGGCAGCACCAAGTGCAAACTCGCCGGCGAGACCACCTTCGCCATCACCGCGACCGTGGGCACGGACAGCGCCACGGACAGCGTGAACGTGGTGCTCAAGCAGTCCGGCAACGCCGGGCTAGTCATAGCCAACAAGTGGGCCATCGAGGGCGAGACTGTCACAGTCGACATCGACCTTAACGCTAACGCCAAGGCGAATCCGGAGATAATCGAGAACATAAGGATCGAAGGCGTAGCGGTAGCAGCAGGCATGATCGATTCGCTCAAGACAGGCGTGCCGATCAAGGTGCCTATGGTTGCGACCAAGGACATGGGCAACGACATCGATGTCGAGCTGGTGTACGGAGGCGGCCAGATTCAGGGCTACAAACCGGTCAAAATCGCGTACCTCGCCACCCTCAATGACGACGACGATGTGAAGGAAATCACCAAGGTCGTGGTCCACAAGGAGGGCAACGACATCAACCGCTACGCCGGCGTCATGCTAGACGGATTCAACGGCGGCAAGGCCAGGATCTACGACAACGACGGCAAGCAGGACTTCGACTTCTACACGTCCATCATCGAGGCCTTCAATATGCAGGACCTCTGGCAGGAAGCCTTCTTCAAGGACGTAGTGAAGACATATCCTACAGTCGTCGCTGTGCGCACGAACGAGGATGTCTTTGCCGGAGTCACAGGCGCGGTCATGCGTGCCAAGGAGCGCGACGAGAACAACAAGCTGGTCTGGGAGAACATCATGATCTCCAGGCGCAGGGGCAAGGGCAACATCCCTGCAAACCATCCGACCTGCGGGCGCGACAACGAGACCGGCGTACAGAAGATCCAGGAGGGCCGCCAGAAGGACTTCAACGGCGACTTCGTATCCCTCAACCAGATCTGCGACATAGTAGTCAGGGACAACAGGGTGATCGTCGCCATGGACTGGGGAGTCTCAGTCGAGAAGAACATCGACAACGATAATCTGGTGTGGGTAGGCGATCCGTACGACGACTGGGGCCCGGAGCAGATAGCGGAGCACAAGCTCCTCACCTTCGGCCACGTGGTCAATGACCTCCTGATCGCCGGCGACAAGATATACGCGGCCACTGATGACAACGTCTACGTGAGTTCGGACAACGTGGGCGAGTACGAGGAAGCGTTCGGCATCCGCTGGGAGAACACCAACCTCAACCCGCCCAGCAGCGGCGGCGAGAACGACACGGAGAGCGCGGCTGACGAGCGCAACCAGAACTCGGTATGGGCGTTGGCCTACGACGCGCGCAACGAGATAGTGTATGCCGGATACAACGGCGGCATAAAGTACAGGTACCTCAGCGCCCCGATCGTCGACTGCGAGAGCGCGGAGCAATTCTCAGAGTGCGATGGATGGTCGCAGCTGGCCGGCCTCACCGAGCCGGTGATATCGCTCGCGATCGACCCGAGCTCGCCCTCCAACACGGTTACGATCTTCGCCGGCACGCCCAGCGGCCTGTATGTGACGAGGGACCGCGGGGTTACGTGGTCAAAGGTCACTGTGGAGGGCGGGGAGCAGGCGGTCACTGCAATCGACATCGCTACAGTCGATGCGGGCAACAACGTCCAGTACGAGATCTACGTCGGCACAGGCTCCGGACAGAGGTTGGTCGGCGAGAAGATACTCGTTACAAAGCAGGCGTCCACCGGCGGTAATGGCTTCAGGCCCATTGATGGCAACGTCGTTGGCGGCGGATCAGGCGATACTCCTGCTGATATTTCCAAGGTCAATGCCACTCTAGTGTTGAACTGAAGGCCCAAAGGGGGCTTTAAAAAAAAATGAGACGCCCGGCTCTTGGAGGAGAGCCGGGCGTTTTGTTTCTTTTCTGTAGATTTTTGGCCCTGCCTCGGATACTCCATTCCCATGAAAAATAAATCAAATATTCTCATTGTTGTCGCGGTTCTCCTGTGCTCGCTGGCTGTGGCGCTCAATGCCGCAGGCTCGGCGAGTCATCCCGGCAAGTCGGAGGACTTCAAGGGCTCCCCTGTCTACGACAAGCTCGACCTCAGGTTCAAGCAGGCCTGGGAAGAGAGCATTGCAAAGGGAGGCGACCCGGACAAGTCGCTCGAGTGCATGATGAAACTTGCGGCCAAACCCACGGATGATGAGCGCGCCTTGCTCTCCGCCGCGGGCTTCAAGAGCCGAACCGTGGTGGGCACGATCGTCACAGGGAACCTTGCGGCGAAGTCGGTGCCTGAAGTGGCAGCCTTGCCCTTTGTCCAGGCCATGGAGCTCGCTGTGCCGATGTCCATAAAGAAAAGGGGGACGAGATGAAAGGCAGAAATTATTTTCTCTTCGCGGCCATCCTGTCCGCAACGCTCCTTTCAGCCCAGGCCTTTGCAGGAAAGATGGATCTGCCCCTGCGCATGGCGATTGCGCAGCCCGTGGCAGCCAAATCCGCGCTGATCAAATCGATCGCAGCGGCCGACGGCGCTGAACTCATCGATGTGTTGATCAAGAGCCTCGATCCCGAAGGGACGGGGCTCGCTGTTTCGGGAATGGGCGGATCTGTACGCTCGCTTACAGGCGACATATTGACTGCGTACGTGCCCCTGGCCGCCCTCGCAGAGATAGAGGCAAGGCCCGAGGTCATCTCCATCGAGGCGTCGAAGAGGTTGAGACTCCTCATGAACACCGCACGTTCCTCCTCCAATACCAACGTGGAGGCAGCGCAGGCCGCGGGCTACTATGGCGCCGGCGTGGTGGTCGGCGCGATCGATTCCGGGCTGGATTATTCGCGCGCCGATTTCCAGACGTCGGGGGGTGCGTCGCGCGTGCAGTACCTGCGTTTCCAGAGCGTGGATCAGAGCTCCGGAACCGTGTCGATCATACAGTGCGCAAAGGACTACATCGATAGCGGCGATTGCTCGATCCCTGCGAATAACGATTCGACCATCGGCCACGGGACCCACGTCACCGGCATAGCCGCGGGCTCGGACGCCACGTACATGGGAGTCGCACCCCTGGCCGACATCATGCTCGTGCGCAACGACTACAACGACGACTTGACCGAGGGGGGAGCCACGAGCGGCACCTTCTCCGGCGGGGTGATCGACGGCGTGGTGGAGATATTCAAGAAGTCCGATATCATCGACAAGCCGGCGGTGATCAACATCTCGCAGGGCACCCATATAGGCGCGCACGACGACACCTCGCTCCTGGAGCAGTCGCTCAACTCGGCGGTGACCGGGGGATACGCGTCCGGCGGCAAGACCTACGGCAGGGCGATCGCCGTCGCCGCAGGCAACGAGCACATAATCTCCGCAGCGCTGGCCGACGCAGGGTTAGGCGCGTTCGAGGGCGGCATCCACGCTGCGGTGAACGTCCCGGCGGGGGAGAGCCATGCGTACAGGGTCTGGTTCCTCGAAGGGTCGAGTATCGACACGCCGTTCCTCACGGTAGACGCGTGGTTCGGCGCTGGAGAGGCGAGCACATGCACTGTCGCTGCGAACGCGTACAAGTACTCCGACATATTCGGCGCTGCGTTCGCAGCGCCTGGGGCAGCGCCCCTGACTACCGTAGCATCGGCTGTGATTCCGGATACGGCGCTTTCGTCTGAGGCGAGCCTCGACGACGACGATGGGACTGCCCAGATCCTGATCTCCACCGAGCCATCCGACGCCAACAACTCAAAGCCGAGGGCCCTTCTCTTATTCGGCCCCTCCAGCGGCGGAAGCTGGGACGGTCTCTCCGTGTCGGATGCAGGCAACAGCGCCTACTTCCTCGACGTGATCGTCCGCGCAGGAAGCAGCGCCTGCACCGGCAACATCTGGATGGAAGGCGGCAGCACCTACGTCAACTTCATGGGCGGGATAAACGGCGGCGCGTACGACATGGCTGCGGGCGCGAACGGCGGCGCATACGCGATGCAGGACGGGGACAACAACTCCACAGTCTCGATACCCGGGACCGCATCGGGCGTGATCACGGTCGGCGCATATCTGCAGACCAAGCCCGAGGTCGGATGCCCCAGCCAATCCTGTTGGACCGGCGCGAGCGGAGTCCAGTACGATGCCACGAACATAAACGATCCGAATGCGCTCGCAGCCCAGATCAACGGCGGCACGGTGCAGTTGCGCACTCCGTTCTCGAGCATAGGCCCGGTGGTCTATACTTACTCGGGCCGCAAGCCCGACGTGCTCGCCCCAGGGGACCCGATCATATCCACGCTGCCCACCGGCCATACGGTCGATTCCGCGCTCGCTGTCGGC
This sequence comes from bacterium, assembly GCA_041648665.1. Classification (NCBI taxonomy): domain Bacteria; species bacterium. The sequence goes on from JBAZOP010000094.1 coordinate 8,902, forward strand.
AGCACCCACTACAAGAGCCAGGGCACTTCGCAGGCCTCTCCCAACGCAGCCGGCATCGTCGCGCTACTCTTTGAGAAGAACAACACGTTGTCCGCCGCCCAGGCGAAACAGGCGTTGATCTCCACGGCCACGAAGGCCTCGAGTCCGAACGACGGCGACGGCTACGGGAACGTCAAGGCCGATTCCGCGCTCGCCTCGGTCTCTGCGGACACGTCCGGATACAGCGGTACGGGCAATCTCTCGCAGGCCGATCTCGAGGATGATGGCGGAAGCAGCGGGAGCAGCGGATGCGGCGGATCGCTGGTTCCTGCGGCCGCCGGCGCCGCGTGGGCGGACGCGCTGGCCATCGCTCTTCCCATACTGATCGTGGCCTTGCGGAGAAGGCGGATGTAAACGATGAAAGGAAAGCTCGCAAAGAGGATCATAACTGCACTGACCCTGGCGGCCTTTGCTGCGATCGCGGCAGGGGCCGCTTCTTTTTTAAAGCCGATCGTCGATCTTGAGCAAGAGTCATATGATCTGAGGGTCTTGGCCTTTGCGCCGACGACCACGGCTTCGCCGGACGTGGTGATGGTCTGGCTCGACGAGGCCACGATGAAGGGGCTTTCATATCGGAGCCCTGTGCCGCGCGACTTCCTTGCGAGACTCCATTCCAGGATAATGAGTGCGAAGCCCAGGCTCGTGGGCTACGACATATTCTTCAAGGACCCCTCCTTCCCCGAGGCGGACAGCGCGTTTGCAGAGGCGCTTGAGGGGAGCGCCGCGTATGCGGTGGCGCCCATGCGGCCCGACGGGAGCGTGGAGCCCACGCTGCCCCTGTTCGAGAAGGCCCTGAAGGGGGTGGGCCTGGCAGATCTGCCGTTCAACCCGTTTGATTCCACGATCCGCACTGCGAAACTCTCTTTTGACACCAAGGGCGGTCGCATGGATTCCTTCGGCGCCGCGATTTTTTCTGCGGCCACGGGAGCGAATGCCTCCGCCGCTGTGCGCGAGCAGGCGGATCCGCCCGGCGCAGGCCCCTTCAGAGCGACGCCGTTCGTGGGCGAGGACGAGATGTTCATCAGGTTCGCGGCGCCGCCCGGCGTCATCGGCGGGAAGGGAAACGCGTTCAAGACGTATTCCGCGGCGATGGTGGAGAAGGGGCTAGTGCCCGCCGCGTGGCTTGCCGATAAAATCGTCCTCGTCGGCGCATCTTATGAGGACCTCAAGGACGCGTACCTCACGCCATATTACGCCAAGGCCGCCGGCTTCGCGCGCATGAACGGCGTTGAGATCCACGCCGGCGTCCTCTCCAGCCTCCTCACAGGCCGGTTCTATTATGCGATGACGGGATGGCAGAGGGCCGCGTGGATATTCCTGGCGGCGCTGGCGGTCGGCGCCGCCGCCGCATTCCTTACGCCCGTGCGTGCGTCCCTGGCGTACGCCGCAGCAGTGATCCTGTGGGTCCTCATCTCGGCCGCACTCTTTGCGCGATACGCGCTCGTGGTCCCGGTCGTGGCGCCTCTCATCGCACAGACCGTTTCCCTGGGCGCGGGCCTGGGCTGGCGCGCGCTGACCGAGGGGAGACAGCGCAGGTTCATCAAGGGGGTGTTCGCGCGCTATGTGCCGCCCGCCGTCGTGGAGCGCATGACCGAGAACCCGGAGCTTCTGAAGCTGGGCGGCGAGTTCAGGACCGTGACGAGCCTCTTCACCGACATCGCCTCCTTCACCTCCATCTCCGAGAGGCTGGACCCGAAGACTCTGGTAGAGCTGCTGAACGAGTACCTCGGCTTGATGAACGAGGCGCTCTTCAGGCACGGAGGCACGCTCGACAAGTACGAGGGCGACGCGATCATCGCCTTCTTCAACGCCCCGCTCGACGTCGCTGACCACGAGCTGGCTGCTGCCATGGCCGCGATCGAGATGCGCCGCGTGGACGAGCTGATCACCGCGAAATGGAAGGAGCGATGTGGACGCGAGATATCCACGCGCGTGGGCATCAATACAGGAAAGGCGGTCATAGGCAACATGGGCTCTGAGGGCCGCTTCGACTACACCGCCATCGGCGACACGATAAACCTCGCGAGCCGCCTCGAGGGGGCCAACAAGTTCTACGGGACGCGCATCATGGCGAGCGAGTCCACCGCAGGCAGGCTCGGGGAGAAGATCATCACGAGGCCGCTGGATCGCGTGAGGGTGAAGGGGAAGACAGAGCCTATAATGATATACGAGATAATGGGTGTTGCGGACGAGATGGACGCGGCGCGAATGCATGGGCTGGTCGAGCCTTATCGCCTTGCGTTCGGATTGTTCGAGGCGCGCAAGTTTTCACAGGCAAAGTTTGAACTGGACGCGACACTGAAGATTTTCAACGATGACGGGCCTGCGTGCGAGCTGGCAAGCAGGTGCGATCGTG